>NZ_JBMPQA010000006.1:0-246367 GCF_049725055.1 Pseudactinotalea sp. Z1739
AAGTTGGCCACCATCGGGATCCTGGAGGAACTGGGCGTTGATGCCCCGCACCGCAACACGATCGGCGCGTGTTTGAAGCGGATCAACGCCGAGGACTACCGGTCCCAGATTGCCCAGAAGTGCTTCGCCCACGCGACCAGCCACGGTGATATTTCCCTAATTCTCTACGACGTCACCACGCTGTATTTCGAGGCCGAGCACGAGGACGACTTGCGCAAAGTCGGCTACTCGAAGGAACGTCGGATCGATCCCCAGATCGTGGTCGGATTGCTGGTCGACCGGGGCGGGTTCCCGCTGGAGATCGGCTGCTTTGAAGGAAATCACGCCGAGACCCACACCCTGTTGCCCATCATCGAGCAGTTCCAGGACCGGCACAACATCGAGGACATGGTCATCGTGGCCGATGCCGGGATGCTGTCCCAGGCCAACCTGGAGGCGTTGGATGAGGCGAAGATGCGGTTCATCGTCGGCTCCCGGACCACCAAGGCCCCCGGAGACCTGGCCCGCCACTTCCACTGGCACGGGGATGCCTTCGATGACGGGCAGGTGATCGATACGATCACTCCCCGCAGCGGCGGGCCCAGGAAACACGACACCGCCAAGAAGGCCGAACCGGTGTGGGACCCGGTGAAACATCCCAAGGCCTGGCGGGCGATCTGGCAGTACTCACGTAGACGCGCCACCCGGGATACCAAGACCATCACCACCCAAGAGAACCGGGCGCTGGCGATCATCAACGGTGAAGTCCGCCCGAAGAACGCCCGATTCATTACCACCACCAAAGCCGGCCGGGAACTCGATGTCGCCGCCTTGGACCGCGCCAGGCGTCTGGTCGGGCTGAAGGGCTATCAGACCAACATCCCCGCCACCATGATGCCTGCCGGTGAGGTCATCGCCAGTTACCACGACCTATGGCAGGTCGAGGCCTCCTTCCGGATGAGCAAAAGCGACCTGCGCGCCAGGCCGATCTTCCACCGAACCCGCGATTCGATCGAGGCCCACCTGACCATCGTCTTCACCGCCCTGGCCCTGGCCCGCTACATGCAAGCCGCCACCGGGCTATCGCTGAAGAAGATCATCACCACTCTGCGCCCAATCCGCGCCGCGCTCATCCGCGCCGGCGGACAGACCCACAAACTCCCCGCTTACATCCCCCCGGAAACCGCCGAAATCATCAACCAGATCACCGAAAAACCGGGACACTAAGGCAAATGTGCAACTCGGGTCACAGGCAGGATCAGCGCATCCAGCAGCGGGCCCGGGTTGCGCCCGGTCCTCGTCAGGCTGGGTCCTGCCAGGACCAGACTGTGGCGGGCCAGGGCCCACCGCCGCCGGTGGTCAGGACCAGTGAACCGGGGCTTGCCGGCCGCAGTGCGCTGCTACGGGTCTCCCGGCATCGCCGACAGTGATGCAGCGTTTGTGGTGTTGGTCATGGTGCTGTTCCTGCCTTGGGTTCGGTGGGTGCACCGGCGCCGTCGCCGGTGAGGGTGAGGAAGACCTCATCGAGGGTGGATAGCCGCAGCGCCAACTCGGAGACCTCAGCATCTGCTGCCTGCAGATGGTGAACGATCCGGGCGAATTCGTCCTCGCCGTTCACGGGAACCGTCAGCACCCCGCCGCCGGTCCGCTCAAGGGCGGCGAGTTCGGTCATGGTCGGATCTCGCGGCTGGATGCCGGCGATCTGCCGCCGGCGAGGTGTTTCAGGCCGGCCGGGGTGTCGTGGGCGATCACGCTCCCGTGGTCGATCACGGTGATCTCGTCCGCGAGCGCGTCCGCCTCTTCCAGGTACGGCGTGGTCAGCAGTACGGTGCACCCGTCGGCGGCCAGCGATTGGATGGTACGCCACAGATCCTCGCGCTTTTCCGGATCCCAGGCCGGTGGTCGGCTCGTCGAGGAACACGATGCGCGGATGGCCCAGCAGGCTCGCGGCCGGGTCGAGGCGGCGGCGCATGCCGCCGGAGTAGGTGCGGACCCGGCGCGTTGCGGCATCACTCACTGCTCGAGCGATGCGCAGGTGACGCTGCAGGTCGACGACGACGGCCTGGGGCCCACCACGGCCAAGACCCATGTGGCCGTGCGATGGCCAAGGTGTACGCCCGCGACCGGGCCCAGTTGGTGGTGTTCGCCAACGAGGCAGGATTGGTGGCGCCCCGGGAGTCGCGTACCTGACCGAGCCACGCCGGTGCGTGCGCCCGGATGCCTCCGGGCGGGCAAGGGCGACGACGACGAACGCCCTGGGTGCACGAGGCACCCAGGGCGTTGTGATCAGCGAGCCCGGGCCGGCTGACGTCGTCGGCCCCGGCTCGGGCACTACCTGGAGGGTTCGGCCTCGCGCTCCTTGGCGGCCGGTGCGGCACCCGCGGGTTCGTTCGCGACCAGGGCGAAGCCGATCCGGCGCATGCCCCAGGCCACCACGATGAACACCACGCCCAGGCCGATCACCAGCGCGGACACCCCGTAGGCCAGCACGGAGGTGAACAGCGAGGCGCGCAGGAACGAGGCGTTCATGATCGAGTCACGCTGGCCCTGGAGTTCCTCGTGCTCGGGCGTGCCCGGTTCGACCTCACGCATGGCGCTTCCCAGTTCGGCGTAGGTGCGACCCTCGGTGCCGGCCAGTGCGTGCTCGTTGATCACATCCGCCTGGGCGTAGGCGGTCAGCGGGCCGCGCACCTCCTCACCGGCGAACCAGCGGGCGTCCCCGGGGATGGTGATGTTCTCATCGTTCAACTGGGAACTGACCATTCCCCAGGTGGTCGCGCCGGCAGCGATGAAGGCGATGCCGAAGGCCAGCAGGATGACTCCCAGGACCTTGGTGGCTTTGAAAGAACGAATGACTGCGGACATGGTGACCTTCTCAATCTGTCGTGGTGGTGTGATCACGTTGGTTCGATCCTGGTCCATTCGCGACCGGGACATCTGGGCCGGAAGTCCCGACCCGACTATGAGCCAGAGCACATTAGACTGGCCGGCATGACTGCCCCCACCAGTGATAACACCAGCGCCCGAACCCCCGACATCAAGCCCCGGAGCCGTGTCGTCACCGATGGCCTGGAGGCCACCGGAGCGCGCGGGATGCTCCGGGCGGTGGGCCTGGGGGATGACGACTTCGCCAAGCCACAGATCGGCATCGCTTCCTCCTGGAACGAGATCACCCCGTGCAACCTGTCCCTTGACCGCTTGGCCCAGGGGGCCAAGGCCGGTGTGCACGCCGGTGGTGGGTATCCGCTGGAGTTCGGGACGATCTCGGTCTCCGACGGGATCTCGATGGGCCACGAGGGGATGCACTTCTCCCTGGTTTCCCGGGACGTGATCGCAGACTCGGTGGAGACGGTGATGCAGGCCGAGCGCCTCGACGGCTCGGTGCTGCTGGCCGGGTGCGACAAGTCGCTGCCGGGGATGCTGATGGCCGCGGCCCGGCTGGACCTGGCTGCGGTGTTCCTCTACGCCGGCTCGATCATGCCCGGCTGGGTGAAGCTCTCCGACGGCACCGAGAAGGACGTCACCATCATCGACGCCTTCGAGGCCGTGGGCGCCTGTTCGCGGGGCCTGATGAGCGAGGAGGACGTGGGCCGCATCGAGCGGGCCATCTGCCCCGGCGAAGGAGCCTGCGGGGGGATGTACACCGCCAACACGATGGCCTCGGTGGCCGAGGCGATCGGGATGTCGCTGCCCGGCAGCGCCGCACCGCCCTCGGCGGACCGGCGCCGGGACAGTTTCGCGCTGAAGTCCGGGGAGGCCGTGGTGGAGATGTTGCGCCAGGGCATCACCGCCCGGCAGATCATGACCAAGGAGGCCTTCGAGAACGCCATCGCGGTGGTGATGGCCTTCGGCGGGTCCACCAACGCGGTGCTGCACCTGCTCGCGATCGCCCACGAGGCGGAGGTGGAGTTGACCCTGGAGGACTTCTCCCGCATCGCCGACCGGGTGCCCCACCTGGGGGACCTCAAGCCGTTCGGCCGGTACGTGATGACCGATGTGGACCGGATCGGTGGGGTCCCGGTTGTGATGAAGGCGCTCCTGGACGCGGGCCTGCTGCACGGGGACTGCCTCACCGTGACCGGGCGCACCGTGGCCGAGAACCTCGCCGACGTGGCCCCTCCGGACCCGGACGGGAAGATCCTGCGTGCCATCGGCGAGCCGATCCACCCGACCGGCGGGATCACCATCCTGCACGGTTCCCTGGCCCCGGAAGGTGCGGTGGTCAAGTCCGCCGGGTTCGACTCCGACGTGTTCGAGGGCACCGCGCGGGTCTTCGACCGTGAGCGCGGGGCGATGGACGCCCTGGAGGACGGCACGATCACCGCAGGTGACGTCGTCGTCATCCGGTACGAGGGTCCCAAGGGCGGACCGGGGATGCGCGAGATGCTCGCCATCACCGGGATGATCAAGGGCGCCGGCCTGGGCAAGGACGTGCTGCTGCTGACCGATGGGCGCTTCTCCGGGGGCACCACCGGGTTGTGCGTCGGTCACGTGGCCCCCGAAGCGGTGGACGGCGGACCGATCGCCTTCGTGCGCGACGGTGACCGGATCCGCCTGGACGTGGCGAACAAGACGATGGACCTGCTGGTCGACGACGAGGAACTCCAGCGTCGCCGGGAGGGCTGGGAGCCGCTGCCCCCGACCTACACCCGCGGGGTGCTGGCCAAGTACGCCAAACTGGTCAAGTCCGCCTCGGTGGGGGCGGTGCTCGGCTGACGATGACGTTCGAGCCCGGCGGCGACGCCCGCATCCCGAACCAGATCGGTCCCTCCGGCCGGAAACGCGGCGGGCGTCCGGAGCCGGGCTCGCCGCAGGCCTTCACGATGGCCATCGTTCAGGTCGGCGTGGTCAATGCCGTCCTGCTCACGGTCGCGATCGTGGCCGTCTACGCACTGGAAGTCGTCGATCCGCAGACCGGGGTCTGGTTGGTGCTCGGCGCGGCGCTGGTGGGCGGTGTGCTGATGATGCTGGTCCTGGTGGGACATCGGCGCCGGCGCGCCCAGTACGCCCGGAGCCCCCAGGGGAGGAGGGCGGCGGGTTACCCTTCGGCCGACCACCACGGTTCCCCGGGCGGGGGAGAACGCCGGGCTCCTGGGGCATGGGATTGAACCGGCGGCCCGGTAGCATTCGGACCGGGCTAAGCACAGCGAGGAGCAGCAGGCCATGACGACGATCCCCGGACTGGATGCGCCGGCCGAGCAGGCCGTGGCGAGCGTCGCGGAACAACTCAGCGGTCAGGTGCCGCTCGGGGTCGCCTACTCCGGTGGGGTGGACTCGGCCACGCTGCTCGCCCTGGCGGTGCGCGAACTCGGCACCGAGAACGTGGTGGCGATCCTGGGCATCTCACCGAGCCTGGCCACCGACGAACGCGCCGCGGCCCATGCCACGGCTTCGGCGATCGGGGCTCGGGTGGTGGAGGTCGAAACCCACGAGGCAGACTCGGCGCAGTACCGGGCCAACGGGCCGGACCGGTGCTTCCACTGCAAGGACGAGCTGTTCACCCGCATCTCCGCCGAGCTCGTCAGTGAACTCGGCCTGACCGCCGTCGCCTACGGCGAGAACGCCGATGACGCCAAGCGGCCGGACCGTCCCGGCGCCCAGGCTGCCACCAACCACCGGGTGCTCCGACCACTGGCACAGGCGCAGATGACCAAGGCGATGGTGCGCCAGGTCGCCCGGGCCCTGGCCCTGCCGGTGGCGGACAAGCCGGCCGCACCGTGCCTGGCCTCGCGCATCCCGCACTACGAGGAGGTCACACCGGAGAAACTGCGCCAGGTGGATCAGGCCGAGGCGGGCCTGCGCCGCCTCGGCTTCACCGACTCCCGCGTGCGCCACCACGGTGACGTCGCCCGGCTCGAGTTGCTCCCGCAGGAGATGCTCAGTGCCGTGCAACAGCGCGAGGAGGTCGACCGGGTGGTCCGGGACGCCGGCTTCCGGTTCGCGGCGATGGACCTGCGTGGCATCCAGTCCGGTGCCTTCACCCTGCCGCTGGTTTCCGTCACCCATGCGTGAGGCCTGGCGACCGGGCCCCGAACTCGACCGGATCGCCCACCTCGATCACGACCGCGCGGCCCGGCGTGGCTACCCCGAGGCGGTGCTGTGTGAGCCCAAGAGCCTCGAGCAACTCGCCCGCATCGCCGCCGAGGTCGGTGCCGGGGGCACGCCCACACTGTTCACCCGCGCCTCGGCCGAACAGGCGCACGCCGTCCTGGCGGTGCTGCCCGACGCCTATCACGACCCCGGCGCCCGGCTGCTCGCCTGGCCCGCGCAGCCGCCCGAAGCGGACGGCGGGCTCGTCGTCGTCCTGGCCGCCGGGACCTCCGACCTGCCGGTGGCACGTGAGGCCGAGTTGACCGCCCGCTACCTGGGCCGGTCCACCGAACTGGTGGTCGATGTGGGGGTGGCGGGTCTGCACCGGGTGCTGGGACATCTGGACCTGCTGCGCGGTGCGCGGGCCGTCGTCGTGGCAGCCGGTATGGACGGGGCCCTGCCGAGCGTGGTGGCGGGGTTGGTGAGTGCCCCGGTGGTGGCGGTGCCCACGTCCGTGGGCTACGGCGCGGCGTTCGCCGGGCTCGCGCCGCTGCTGTCGATGCTGAACGCCTGCGCCCCGGGTGTCGCGGTGGTCAACATCGACAATGGCTACGGCGGTGGGCATCTGGCCGCCCAGATCGCCGCTTCCTGACCGGCGCCCCTCCAGGCTGCGGGCCCGGCCGGGTCAGAGCAGTCCCCTCTGGTAGGCGATCGCCACCGCGGCGGCCCGGTCGCTGGCACCGAGTTTGGTGTAGATGTGCTGCAGGTGTGTCTTCACGGTCGACTCCCCGAGGAACAACTCGGCCGCGATCTGGTGGTTCGTGCGGCCGGCCGCCACCCGTTGGAGCACCTCGCGCTCGCGGGCGCTCAGCGGACTCGGAGCCGGCTCCGGGGCGGCTGCCCGGCGCGCGTGCACCGACGGGGACAGGACCGGGCGCCCACCGGCGGTGGAGCGCACCGCCTCGTACAGCCGTGCTCGCTCGGTGTCCTTGAGCAGGTAGCTGCGCGCCCCGGCGGCCAGCGCGGCGTCGATGTCGGGCCGTGCATCGTAGGTGGTCAGCACCATCACCTCGATCGTGGGATGGTCGTGGCTGATCGTGCTGATCAGTTCGAGCCCGTCGATGCCGGGCATCCGCAGATCGGTGATCACCACGTCCACGGTGAGCCGGCCCAGCACCGCCAACGCCTCGGCGGCGGTGCCGGCCTCGGCGACGACAGCGAAATCCGGCTGGGTCTGCAACTGCCCCCGCAGGCCGTCCCGCACCACCGGGTGGTCATCGACGAGGAGCAGCCGGATCGGTCCGGTCATCCCACCGCCGTCCTGCCTGGCAGGGGGACGGTGGCGGTCACGGTGGTGCCGGCGTCCGGGTCCGTGCGCACCTGGACCGCACCGCCCACTCCCTGCGCGCGCTCGGTCATGATCTGCAAGCCGTGCCCCCTCGGGTTGGGGTCACCGAAGCCGGCGCCGTCATCGGCGATGTCCAGGGCGATGGAGTCCCCGAAGTACGACAGCGTCAGGTGAGCCCGACCGGCGCCGGCGTGCCGGCGGATGTTCGTCAACGCTTCCCGGGAGATCCGCACCAGGGCGTCCTCGACGTCCTGGGGGATGTGCACGACCGTGCCGGTGACGTGCACCCGGGCGGTGAGGCCATGTGCCTGCTCGAATGCCGTGGTGAGTTCGGTCAGGGCGAGGGGCAGGTGCTGGTCATGCAGTGCCGTCGGCCGCAGTGCCTGGATCGAGAGCCGTGCCTCACGCAGGTTCTCCCGGGCCAGGTCGGTGCTGATACGTACCCGGCCGCGGATGGGGTCCTCGGGCGCGAGTTCGGCGTCCAGTGCCTCGAGCTGGCTGACGATTCCCGACAGCGCCGCAGCGAGAGTGTCGTGGATCTCGGCCGCGAGCCGGGCGCGTTCGGCCAGGACCCCGGATTCGCGGGCCTCGGTCACCAGCCGGTCCTGCAGCGCGACGTTCTCGGCCGATGCCCGTTCCAGGTCCTCGTGCGCCCGGGCGAGTTCGGTCAGAGCGGCCGTGCGCGCCGCCGTCTCGGCCTCCAGTTTCCGGATGCTCCACCCGATGACCGCGGCCAGCGCCAGGCCACCCAGGTTGACCGCCAGGTCCGGCTCCTGCCAGCCCAGGGCGCTGGTGAGTGCCACCGGCACCGACGCCGCCAGCAGCAGGCCCGCGTAGGCCCAGAGGCCGGGAAGTGCGACGAAGGCGATCGCGTAGCACACCAGGTACACCGGGAGATAGCTCGGTGAGATCTCCAGCAGCAGCGCGCACAGCGCGACCAGGCCGACGTAGTACAACGCCATCGGCACCAGGGCCCGCTCCAGCCAGTGCCGGTGCCCGATGGCCCAGAAGGTGTGCCAGGCGACCAGAGCCAGGCCGATGACGATGGTGCGGGGGACCTGCGCCGCGCCGACCTCGCCGGTGAAGCCGGCATAGGCGGAGGTGAGCAGGAGCATGGCATACGGCAGCAGCAGCCAGATCCAGTCGGTCCGGTTGCCGTGTGGCGCAGCACCCTGCGGCGTCATCCCCTGATCGTCGCACGTGCCGGCGCGGGGACCGCCGACGATCCGGGCGAGGACGGCCTCGGCCGGACCGGGCCGCGCGCCCCGGGCTGCGGCGGCCAGCACGATCATCGCCCAGGTCGCCAGCGCGAGAGCGGCTGCTGCCGCGGGACCGAGCCGGCCACCCCACCCCAGTGCGGCAGCCGGGAGCAGCGCGGCGAAGACCACGGACTGGGCGAGGTAGCAGGACAGCGACGTGCGCCCCGTTGCCTGCAGTGCCCGCACGCTCCAGTGCCGGTCCCGGCCGGACGCCGTCAGCGCGGCGCTGATCAGGGCGATCAGGGCGGCGTAGCCGAGCCCGCAGGCCACCCCGGTGACCACGTGCAACCAGGAGATCGCGAGGGTCAGGGGCAGAGCCGGGGTCCAGATCCCGGCGCCGAGAAGGGCCGGACCCACGCCACCGGCGATGCCGGCGATGATCCCGATCGCAGCCGTTCGACGCAGCAGCACCCGGTGGCGCTGCGGGTGCTCCAGAATGCGGTGCCGCCCGGCCCAGGCGCCCACCAGCATCGCGCTGAGGACGGCGAGCAAGCCGAATGGGCCCATCAGCCATTCGAGCAGCCGCAGCCCGGCGGCTTGGAGCGGGTCGGAGATGGCATAGGACCAGAAGTAGGAGCGCTCGGCTCGCGGGGTCGGGTCGGCGAAGATCACCCCCTGGACCGTTCCTGCCACGGCGAGCCAGATGGACGCCACCACGAGCAGTGCTCGGTCACTCAGCCGCAGCAGCCGGACCAGAACCAGCCCGAGCAGCCCGTACCACCCCAGGATGTCGCCGGAGAACGCGAGTACGGCATGCAGCCCGCCGAAGAGAATCAGACCCACCGAGCGCCAGCGCAGGGTTCGCCGGATCTGGCCCTCGTCGATACCCCGTTCCTGCCGGCGCCGGATCATCTGCACGATCCCGTAGCCGAACAAGGCCGCGAACAGTGGGTAGGCGCGAGCATCCACCGCGACGCCCAGGAACGCGCTGACGACCTGGTCCACGACGTTCCCGGTCAGCGTGTGCTGACGCAGCCCGTAGGGCCGGCCGTGCAGGTAGATCATCACGTTCGCGACGGCGATCAGCGCCAGCATCAGGCCGCGGGCCAGGTCCGGGGCGAGGAAGCGTTCGGTGACCGGTGTGGTGGGGGACGCTGCCGTGGCGTTCGGTCGTGCGGGGGTCGGGGCGCTGAAGTCCATACCTCGACGCTAGGAAGCAACACGATCGGCCCATATCCTCCGATCGGGGGATAGGGCCCTGTCCCGGCGATGACGGGGCGGCCCACCATGTGTCCACGGGCTGACCACGTGGCCCACTATGTGAGACGGCTTGTCAGCGGTGGTCATTGCGGGGTTAGGATCGCCACCATGGTGAACGGGATCGTCCGAGTAGTCCTCATCCCCCGCGCGTGCGCGGGGGACTGAACACTCGTCCCCTCACCACGCGCCCCTCGATCGCCACCTCGGCCGAGGGGTTTTTGTTTGTCTGATGTGATCTAGACCAGGAGGAGCGATGGCCAAGGTTCCGCACCCGGCACCGCCTCGCACGCACCCGCCCATACCGGCGCTGAGCACCACGAACGACGTCGTGACCAGCCCGGCCGAGCCGATGACGGGCGCCCAGGCCGTCGTGCGTTCGCTGGAGGAGACCGGGACCGACGTCATCTTCGGCATTCCGGGCGGGGCGATCCTGCCGGTCTACGACCCGCTGTTCGACTCGCGCCGTCTGCGCCACATCCTGGTGCGCCACGAGCAGGGCGCGGGCCACGCGGCCACCGGTTACGCGGCCGCCTCGGGCCGGGTCGGGGTCTGCATGGCCACCTCCGGCCCCGGCGCCACCAACCTGGTCACCCCACTGGCCGATGCGCACATGGACTCGGTCCCGATGGTGGCGATCACCGGTCAGGTGGCGGCCCCGATGATCGGGACCGACGCCTTCCAGGAGGCCGACATCGTCGGCATCACGATGCCGATCACCAAGCACTCCTTCCTGGTCACCGACGCCGATGAGATCCCGGCCCGGATCGCCGAGGCCTTCCACCTGGCCCAGACCGGGCGGCCGGGCCCGGTGCTGGTGGACATCGCCAAGTCCGCGATGCAGGAGCAGACGTCCTTCGTCTGGCCCCCGGCCGAACTCGACGTGCCCGGATACCGGCCCATCACCAAGCCGCACGGCAAGCAGATCCGTGAGGCGGCACGGCTGCTGGCCACCTCACGCAAGCCGGTGCTGTACGTGGGTGGGGGAGCGATCCGGTCCAACTCCGCCGCCGAGTTGCTGGAGTTGACCAACGCCTCCGGCGCCCCCGTGGTCACCACCCTGATGGCCCGCGGTGCGCTGCCCGATGCGCACCCGCAGAACCTGGGCATGCCCGGCATGCACGGCACCGTGGCGGCGGTGGCCGCACTGCAGAAGGCCGACCTGGTGGTGGCGCTGGGCGCCCGGTTCGACGACCGGGTGACCGGCAGACTGGACTCCTTCGCCCCCGGGGCCACCGTGGTGCACGCCGACATCGACCCGGCGGAGATCTCCAAGAACCGGTTAGCCGACGTGCCGATCGTCGGTGACCTGAAGGACGTTCTGCGCGAACTGACCGTGGCCGTGGACGCCGAACACGTCCAGCACGGCAAGCCGGACCTGGAGGGCTGGTGGCGCACCCTGGACCAGTTGCGTGAGACCTACCCCCTGGGCTGGACGCCCACCGAGGACGGCCTGCTGGCTCCGCAGCACGTGATCTCCCGGCTCGGGGAGATCTCGGGCCCCGAGGCGATCTACACCGCCGGGGTGGGCCAGCACCAGATGTGGGCCGCCCAGTTCATCCGGTACCAGAACCCGCGCACCTGGTTGAACTCCGGCGGGCTGGGCACGATGGGGTATGCGCTACCGGCGGCGATGGGCGCCAAGGTCGCCTATCCCGATTCCCTGGTCTGGGCGATCGACGGCGACGGGTGCTTCCAGATGACCAACCAGGAACTGGCCACCTGCGCCATCGAAGGCATCCCGATCAAGGTCGCGGTGATCAACAACTCCTCCCTGGGCATGGTGCGGCAGTGGCAGACGCTGTTCTACGACCAGCGGTACTCCCACACCGACCTGAACACCGGGTTCGAGACCCGACGGATCCCGGACTTCGTCAAACTCGCCGAGGCCTACGGCTGCGTGGGGTTGCGATGCGAGAACGCCAAGGACGTCGACGCCACGATCAAGAGGGCCAACGAGATCGACGACCGGCCCGTGGTGGTGGACTTCACCGTCAGCGCCGACGCGATGGTGTGGCCGATGGTGGCTGCCGGGGTCTCCAACGACGACATCCAGTACGCCCGCGGCATCAGCCCGGACTTCGAACGCGACGAGTGAGGAACGACATGTCCCGACACACACTCTCGGTGCTGGTGGAGAACAAGCCCGGCGTCCTGACCCGCGTCTCGGCCTTGTTCGCCCGCCGGGCCTTCAACATTCACTCCCTGGCCGTGGGTCCGACCGAGCACGCCGAGATCTCCCGGATCACCGTCGTGGTGGATGTGGAGTCCAACGCCCTGGAGCAGGTCACCAAGCAGTTGAACAAACTGGTGAACGTGATCAAGATCGTCGAGCTGGCCCCCGAGTCCTCGGTGCAGCGCGAGCTGCTCCTGGTCAAGGTGCGCGCCGACGACCACTCCCGCACCGCGGTGCTGCAGGTCGTGGAACTCTTCCGCGCCCATGTGGTGGATGTCTCCACGGAGGCCGTCACGGTCGAGGCCACTGGCGGGGAGGGCAAGATCAAGGCGCTCCTGACCGCGCTGGGCCCCTACGGGATCCGTGAGATCGTGCAATCCGGTTCGGTGGCCGTGGCGCGCGGTTCGCGCTCCATGACCGACCGGGCCCTGGAACGGATCTCCCGCACCGCCTGAACCGACCAACCCACTCAACCCACATCCCAACACTGAAGGAGTGCCACTGTGGCTGAACTTTTCTACGACGACGACGCCGACCTGTCCCTGATCGCAGCGAAGAAGGTCGCCGTCATCGGGTACGGCAGCCAGGGGCACGCGCACGCGCTGAACCTGCGTGACTCCGGTGTGGACGTGCGCGTCGGACTGCGGGAGGGATCGGCCTCGGCGACGAAGGCGAGCGAGGAGGGCCTGAAGGTGCTGGACGTGGCGGCGGCGACCGCCGAGGCCGACGTCGTCGTCATCCTCACCCCGGACCAGGTCCAGGCCGGCGTCTACGCCGCCGAGATCGCCCCGAACCTGCGCGATGGGGCCGCCCTGGTGTTCGGTCACGGCTTCAACATCCGGTACGGGTTCATCGAGCCCGCCGAGAACATCGACGTCTTCATGGTCGCCCCCAAGGGGCCCGGCCACCTGGTGCGCCGGGAGTACGTCGACGGGCGCGGGGTTCCGGTGCTCGTCGCGGTGGAGCAGGACCCCTCCGGCAGCGCCTGGCAGTTGGCGCTGTCCTACGCCAAGGCGGTCGGCGGATTGCGCGCGGCGGGAATCAGGACCACCTTC
Organism: Pseudactinotalea sp. Z1739; assembly: GCF_049725055.1. The sequence continues at coordinate 13,045 of NZ_JBMPQA010000006.1, forward strand.
ACCGAGGAGACCGAGACCGACCTGTTCGGTGAGCAGGCGGTGCTGTGCGGCGGTACCTCCCAGTTGGTCCAGTACGGGTTCGAGGTGCTCACCGAGGCCGGCTACCAGCCCGAGGTCGCCTACTTCGAGGTGCTGCACGAGTTGAAGCTGATCGTGGACCTGATGTACGAGGGCGGGATCGCCAAGCAGCGCTGGTCCATCTCCGACACCGCCGAGTACGGCGACTACGTCTCCGGGCCGCGGGTCATCTCCCCGCAGGTGAAGGAGAACATGAAGGCGGTGCTGGAGGACGTGAAGAACGGGTCCTTCGCCCAGCGCTTCATGGATGACCAGAAGGCTGGTGGCACCGAGTTCAAGGAGCTGCGGGCCAAGGGTGAGCAGCACCCGATCGAGGGCACCGGTCGGGAGCTGCGCAAGCTCTTCGCCTGGGTCAAGCCCAGCGACGCCGACTACACCGAGGGCAGCGCCGCACGCTGACGCAGTTGCCCGCGAGGGACGAGCGGTCGGCGCAGTCAGCGGAAGGCGTCTGCCCGAACAGTCCAACCGAGGGCAGCGCCGCACGCTGACGCACATTGCCCGCGAGGGCGACCCGCGATAGCGCCGTCGAACGCGGCCTCAGCCGGACCGGGACCACCTCCGGGCCGACTGGGGCCGCGTTCCTTGCTTCCGCGACCCCGGATCGGGAAATACGCTCGCCCGTGACTACTGCGGCGACTACCGTCGCGAGCGATGAGAGCAAGGATCCGTGCCTACCGCGATGACGACGAGGCCTCCTGGCTGCGCTGCCGGGCCCTGAGTTTCCACGGCTCGGCCTACTTCGATGACGTCAAGGCGGAGCGCACCACCTTCGAGAACGAGTCGATTCAACTTGTCGCCACCGGGCCCCGGCCTGCGCACGTGCGTACCCCGGGCAGCGAGCAGGTGGTGGGCATCCTCGACCTGGAACTGTGGGACGACGAGGGAGTGCCGGCGGCCACCATCGACACCATCGGCGTGCATCCGGACCATCAGCGCCAGGGCATCGCCGATGCCCTCCTGAGCGAGGCCCTGGCCCGGCTGGCGGCCGCCGGTACCACCGTGCTGGATGCCTGGACCCGGGAGGATGGGGCCGCGAACGCCTGGTACGTGCGCCATGGATTCCGGGTGGCCCAGGAGTATCTGCATGTGCACGCCGGTGCGGGGGAGACGCATGACTTCACCTCCCCCGCGGGCCTGAGCCGCCCGGTCAAGGCGTTCTGCCACGCCCGGCTCGCCGATGAGCAGGCGATGCGCGCCCGGTACGCGCGTGTGCACCGCTGCCGCCGGTACACGCGCCCGGTGCGTATCCCGACCTGGACCCAGGACCCGGCGCTGGTGGCGACGTATGACGCCGAGTGTGCCGGGCGCCGGGACCACGACTTCTACCTCGCCCTGGCCCGGCGGTTGCCGGCCGAACGCGTCACCGACCTCGGGTGCGGCACCGGCGTGCTCGCCGTCGATCTGGCTGCCGCCGGGCACCAGGTCACCGGCGTGGACCCGGCCGGGGCGATCCTGGAGATTGCCCGCACCCGGCCCGGGGGTGAGCAGGTGCGGTGGATCCACGGCACGTCCGCCGGCATGCCCGACGACGATGCCGACCTGGTGGTGATGGAGGGCCACGTGGCGCAGTACTTCCTCGGCGGGACCGAGTGGGCCCGGGTGCTCGACGATATCCATCGCACCCTGCGCCCGGGCGGTCACGTCGCTTTCGAGTCCCGCAACCCTGCTGCCCGCTGCTGGGAGACGTGGACCAGGAAGACCACCGAGGACACCTATCCCCACCCCGATGGCGGTCAGTTCCGGTCCTGGAGCCACTCGATCGCCGTGGCCGAGTCCGCCGGCTACGGCGCCGTCGAGACCCACGAGGGCCATACGGTGCTGCCCGACGGCAGGCACCTGGTCAACCAGGAAACCCTCCGGTTCCGTACCCTGGCCGGCCTCACCGACTCCCTGACCACCGCGGGCTTCACCGTCACCGCCACCTGGGGCGACTTCTCCGGCGCCGACCTGACCGAGCACAGCCCGGAGTTCATCCTGCTCGCCCGCCGCGACTGAGACACCGGCGTGTGCTCAAGGAGCATGCGGGATTTCGCCGGGCGGGCCGGTCAGGTGAGGGTGCCGGTAGCGGCCTGGGCGCCCAGGGCCGCGCCGGTGACACCCAGCCACAACCCGACCCCGAGGACCATCGGACGCGCACCCGTCCGCCGCAGGCCCGCGATATCGACGCCGGCCCCGACCGCGCTGAGCGCCACGGTGATGAAGAACGTGGTCGCGGTCGTGACCGGATCGTGCAACGCCCCGGGCACCAACCCCAGGCTGTTCGCCACGACCAGCAGCACGAACCCGGTCAGGAACCACGGCACCAGGCGCCACACCGGGGGCCGGCCGGCGTGAGCAACTGCGCCGCCCTCCGGGGCCGTCCCGCTCCCGCTCCGGCCGTTGTCCGCCCGAGCCCACCGCGCCACCAGCACCGACAGGCCCAGCACGATCGGGATGATCGCCAGCGTCCGGGTCAGCTTCACCACCACCGCGGTATCGGTGGCCTCGGGGCCGAACGCACTCGCAGCCGCCAGCACCGAGGAGGTGTCATTGACGGCGGCGCCCACGAGGATCCCGAACGCCTCCGGGCTCAACCCGGCCAGTTGACCCAGCACCGGGAAGGCCAGCACGGCGGCGATGTTGCAGGCGAAGACCGTCGAGAGCGCATAAGCGACCTTGTCCGGCGCCGGGCGTAGTACCGGAGTCACCGCTGCGATGGCCGAGGCCCCGCAGATCGCCGTGCCCACCCCCAGCAGGGTGCGCAGATCACGGTCCACACCGAGGGCCCGCCCGAGCAGCCACGCTCCGACGAGGGCCGCGGCGATCACCGCCACCAGCACCGGCAGCGCCGCGATGCCGGAGTCGGCCACCTGCGCCCACGACAACTGTGCGCCGAGCAGGACCACCGCCACCTGCAGCACCTTGGATCCGGCCCACCGCAACCCCGGGGCCAACCGGTCGCTGCGCGCGGCGCCTTCGGGGCCGGTGCGACGCCACCGCAGCAGGGCCACCACCAGCCCGAGCAGCACCCCCAGCACGGGTGCACCGATCAGCGGGAGCAGCGGAGCGGCCGCCGTGGCCGCAGCGGCGAGCACGACGGCGAGGCCCAGGCCGGGCAGCATGGAGCGCCACCGGCGGCGCTCACCGAGGCGGGATGTGGCTGTCAACGCAGCACGAACCCGGGAACGAGGGGGTCGAGCGGATCGACCGTGAACGTACTGTCGCCGGTCCGGTAGGCCATCCCGGTCACCTCCGGTAGCACGGCCGGGTACCCGGCCACCTCGAGCCGGTCCACGATCCGGGCGGTGAAGAGGGAGTCGACGATGGAGGAGTGCACCAGCATCTCGCCGGCACCGAGTTCACCTGCAGCGGCCAGGGTGGCCAGACGCGCGGCGGTGCCCGATCCGCACGGGGAGCGGTCCAGTTCCCCGTCGGCGAAGATCGTGGCGTTGCGCTGGCGGATCTCGCCCGGCTCGGTGGCGGGCAACCGCTGGAACAGGATCGTCCCGTAGATCCCGCTGAGCCGGGGGTCCACGGGGTGGCGGGCCACCTCGGTCTCGTTCAGGGCCCACTTGATCTGCCGGCCCAGGGCGATCAGTTCCCCGGTGTGCTCCGGGTCGATCGAGAGGCCGACGGCGGAGACGTCCAGTTGGGCGTAGATGGCACCGCCGTAGGAGACGTCGACGAGGAGCTCACCGGCGCTGGTCCGCACCGGCACGGAGGTGGCCAGGACGTAGCTGGGCACGCTGAGGAAGTCCACCCCGAGGATCTGACCCTGCTCGGTGTGCACGCGTGCGGTGACCCGGCCGGAGGGTACGTCGATGACCACGTCGGTGGTGCCGGTTTCCGGGGCGCTGACCCGGCCGGTCCGCACCGCCCAGGCACCGAGGGCGATCGTGCCGTGCCCACACGCGGTGGAGAAGCCGTCCTTGTGCCAGAACAACACCCCGAAGTGCGCGCCGTCGTCATCGGGTGGGGTGATGAACCCGCCGTACATGTCGGCGTGCCCGCGCGGTTCGTGGCAGAGGATCCGGCGCACCCGGTCGGCCGGACCGTCCGACATCGCGTGCATGCGACGTTCGGCGACGGTGCGTCCGGGCAGGGGGACACCAGGATCGGTGACGATCCGGAACGGTTCCCCGCCGGTGTGGTAGTCCTCGGTGCGGTAGGTCTCCATCAGGGCCTCTCGTGAGCACTGCGTCACGTCAGGATCGGCACCTGGAAGGGGTAGGTGTAGATCTCCCGGCGGTTGGCCCGTACCGCGCCGAGGATGGAGAAGACCACCTGCGCGCCCACGGCCACCAACCAGATCACGATGCCCAGCGGGATCAGCACGATGGTGAAGAAGCAGATCCACCCGATGATGATCGCGACCCATACGGTGATGTGGAAGTTGAACGCCGTGGCCGAGGCGTTGCGGACCAGCGGGCCGCGGTCGCGGAAGAACATCCAGATCAGCAGCGGGCCCAGCACGGACAGGAACCCGGCGCTGACCACGAAGGCGATGATGGGTGACAGGTGCGCGACGATCGCCAACGTGCGCTCATCGGCGCCGGCGCCCGGGTCGCTCGGCCGCCCCTCGTGCTGGTGGCCGCCGTGGTACCCACCGCCCTGGCCGGCAGCGCCATGGTACCCACCGCCCTGGTGCCCGCCGACCGGTGGGCCCCCGCCCTGGTGCCCACCGACCGGTGGCCCGCCGGGGGGCGAGCCCTGGCCGCCCGGGTTCTGGGCGCCGGGGGAGTGCTCTCCGGGTCCTGGCGCATTCGGGTAGTCCTGGGACATGGGCCCTCCAACCGTTATGCCCCGGATGTGCCGGGGCGAAAGTGTGCGCTCAGCCTGACCGATCCTCGGTGGTGCTGTCGAGCCGCTCGCACGGACGTCGCGATTTCGTGCCATGGAACTCGGGCCGAGGGTCATAGGATTCGGCCATGCCCGACTCCGACCGTGCCGAGCAGCCCCCGGGCTCGGCTGGCGCTTCGCCGTCCCAGCCTAGCGAACGAGAGGCTCGGACGGCCGCCACCCACGCCGCCCGGGCGCTGGCGCTGGCGGTCCGGGTGCTGCGCTGGCCCTCACTGCTGCTGGCGCTGATCCCGGTGGTGCCGCTCGCCGGGCTGGTCTGGGTGATGGCCGGGCTGCGCCGCCCGGTGGGGCTGATCGTGGTGGGTGTGCTGATCGCGATCGGGCTGACGATCGAGGTGGCCTTCGTGCTGCGCCGACGGGCCTATCTGCGTGCGGCGGCACAGCCGGAGCAACTCGCCGATGAGTTCCGGGCGCTGCTGCGCCCCGGTCTGCTTAGCAAGGACCTGCTGGAGAAGGTCCGCGACATCGCCGCACGCGGGGGTCTGTTGCTGCTGCGCCGGTTGCGGAGCCTGTGGGTCCTGGTGCGCCTGCCCGACCAGGTGATCGGCATCCTGGATGACTACCCCAGGGCCAGGTTGTTCATCCCGCCGACCCTGGGCACCAGCGGGCTTCGGGTGCTTGCGCAGGCGTACTTGAGCGCGCTGTCCTGGTTGGCGCTGATCCTGGTGCTCGCTCTGCGTGCTGCGGGCTACCTCACCTGAGTGCGGCGGTTCCCGGCCTGACCAGGAGTTGACGCCGCTCCTGGCATGAGTCGATCTGCGGATGCGGCCGGCGTCGAGCCGCTGGTACAGCCGGCATGCGTCGACCCGCAGGTCCGGCCCGCACTGCGCCCGCGCCCGCACCTGCGGCATCAGGCCCGCACTGCGCCCGCGCCCGCACCTGCGGCATCAGGCCCGCACTGCGCCCGCGCCCGCACCTGCGGCATGATGGACCGATGACGTCTGAGGCCGCGGTGGAACGTTTCTGGATACAGGCCCGCATCGAGGGAAACCTGAACCGGCTCGAGGTCGTGATCGGGCAGAACGTGCAGAACACGGTCCCGCCCCCGGTCTGGTCCACCTCCCCGGACCCGGCAACCGCCACCGCCGAGGTCGAGGAACTCCTCAGCACCGGCACCATGACCCAGGCGGTGCCGGTGGCGGACCTGACCAGTGCCGGGCAGCCGCCCGCGCAGGTGGGTGACCTGGGCATCGTGCTCGACGGCGAGGGAGAGCCCCGGGCGCTGGTGCGCACGGTGACCGTGGATGTGGCCGACTCCCATCCGGACGTGCCCGATGCCGCCGGCACCGTCCAGGTGGAGCATCTGGAGGTGCTCTACCCACGGCGCCGCAAGCGGCACGCACGCGAGAAGGTCGGGGCGGACCGCTGAGCCGGGCGCGCAGATGAGACCGGCCGGTGGCGCGCTCGACCACGACGTGGTGGTGATCGGTGCCGGACTGGCCGGTGCGGCTACCGCGTGGCAGGCCGCCGGCCGCGGCCTGGACGTGCTGGTGCTGGAACAGTTCGGCCCCGACCACGATCGCGGCTCCTCCCACGGCAGCGCCCGGATCGTGCGGCGCGCCTATGCCGATGCCCTCTACACACAGTTGACCGGCCGTGCCTTCGAGTTGTGGCGCGAGGCCGAACTCGCTGCTGGGGCAACCCTGCTGAACCGCCTCGGCGCCCTGGACTTCGGTCCGGACAGGCGGGTGGACCAGATCGTGGCGAACCTCTCCGGCGCCGGCGTGGCACACGAGGTGCTCAGCCCGACCGAGGCGATGCACCGCTGGCCGGGCATGGTCTTCGACACCCCGGTGGTGCATCACGCCGAGGCCGGCACCGTGGACGCCGAGACGGCGGTGACCACCTTCCTGGACCTGGCTCGAGGCCATGGCGCGCAGGTGCGGTTCGACCAGCCCGTGACCGGTGTCAGCGTGGCGGGCAACCACGACAGCGCCACCGTCCGCCTGGGTGACCAGGAGATCCGAACTCGGGCCGTGGTCATCACGGCGGGGGCGTGGCTGCCGGACCTGACCAGGGGCATGGTGCTGGATCCGGTCCTCCCGGCGTTGTCGATCACCCAGGAGCAGACCTTCCACTTCCCGCGCGCCGACCCCTCCCAGGACCCATGGCCCAGCACCATCCACGCCGCCGAGGGGTTCGAGATCTACCACCTCTCCGGCGGCCGCGACGGCGGCGCCGGCCTGGACCGCAAGGTCGCCGAGCACCATCACGGCCGGCCCACCAGTGCCACCGGTCGTGACGGGCTCATCGATCCGGCCGGAACCGAACGCGTGCAGGCCTATGTCCGCCGATGGCTGCCCGGCCTGGATCCCGAGCCGGCCAACGCCAGCACCTGCCTGTACACCACCACGCCGACCCAGAACTTCCTGGTCGACCGGATCGGACCGGTGGTGCTGTGCTCGGCCTGTTCGGGACACGGTGCCAAGTTCGCCCCGCTCATCGGAGAGTGGACGACGGCGCTGCTCACCGGGACCGGTCGGGTTCCCGAACGCTTCGCCCTGGCCGCCCACGGCCCGGGAGCGAGGCGGAGCTGGTCGCTCTGAGGCGCACCCGCTCGCCCGCCGGACATCGGTGACGGAGCCAGGCGCTCAACTGGCGAGACGTTCCGTCCGAACCGTGGGACCGGTGCGCTACGGTGGGGCCATGTCGCGCACTATCAAACTCGCTGTCATCGCCGGGGACGGAATCGGCCGGGACGTCACCGGCGAGGCCCGCAAGGTCCTGGACGCCGTACTGGCCGGAAGTGGCGTCACGGTGCAGGCAACCGAACTCGATCTGGGCGCGGGGCGCTGGCACGCCACCGGAGAGACACTCACCGAGGCGGACCTGGAGACGATCAAAGCCCACGACGCCATCCTGCTCGGCGCCGTCGGGGACCCCTCGGTGCCCAGCGGTGTGCTGGAGCGGGGGCTGTTGCTGCGGCTGCGGTTCGAGCTGGACCACTACGTGAACCTGCGCCCGGCCAAGATCCTCCCGGGCATCCCCTCGCCCCTGGCCGATCCGGGCCAGGTGGACTTCGTCGTCGTCCGGGAAGGAACCGAAGGTCCCTACGTCGGCAACGGCGGCTCGGTGCGCACCGGCACACCCCAGGAGATCGCCACCGAGGTCAGCGTGAACACCGCGTTCGGGGTGGAGCGGGTGGTCCGGGACGCCTTCGACCGCGCCCAGGCCCGGCCCCGCAAGAAGCTGACCCTGGTGCACAAGCACAACGTGCTGGTGCACGCCGGGCACCTGTGGCGGCGCACCGTGGACGCCGTCGGGGCCGAGTACCCCGAGGTGGCCGTGGACTACCTGCACGTGGACGCCGCGACCATCTTCTTGGCCACCGACCCGGCCCGGTTCGACGTCATCGTCACCGACAACCTGTTCGGGGACATCATCACCGATCTGGCTGCGGCGATCGCCGGCGGGATCGGACTGGCTGCCTCGGGCAACATCAACCCCACCGGCCAGTACCCCTCGATGTTCGAACCGGTGCACGGCTCGGCCCCCGACATCGCCGGGCAGGAGAAGGCCGACCCCACCGCGGCGGTGCTGTCGGTGGCGCTGATGCTGGCACACCTTGGCCTGGACGAACAGGCCGAGCGGATCGAGCAGGCGGTCGCCGCCGACATCGCCGAACGCAGCGGCGCCCGCTCGACCTCCGAGATCGGGGACGCCCTGGCGCAGCGCGTCCGCGCCTGATCCGCCAGTTGCTACCACCGCCCAGCCGTGGGGGGTAGCGTGATCCCATCACGACCGGCGAAGGGGCACGATGAGTACCGAAACCACTGCGGCGACCTTCGAGGTGCGCCCCACCTCACATCCGCGCACGCAGACCGAGCGTGAGCAGGCCCTTGCCGACCTGAGCTTCGGCAAGGTGTTCACCGACCACATGGCCCGAGCGGTGTGGACGAAGGGTGAGGGCTGGCACGACCACCGGGTGGAGGCCTACGGCCCGCTGAGCCTGGACCCGGCCACCGCCGTGCTGCACTACGCCCAGGAGATCTTCGAAGGGCTCAAGGCCTACCGGCACGCCGACGGCTCGGTGTGGACGTTCCGGCCCCACGCCAACGCCGCGCGCTTCGCCGCCAGCGCCCGGCGGCTGGCCCTGCCGGAACTGCGCGAGGCCGACTTCATCGGCTCGATCGAGGCGTTGGTGCGCACCGACACCGAGTGGGTGCCGGACTCCCCGGGCTCCTCGCTGTACCTGCGCCCGTTCATGTTCGCCTCCGAGTCGTTCCTGGGCGTGCGCCCGGCGCACCGCGTGGACTACCTCGTGATCGCCTCCCCGTCCGGGCCCTACTTCACCTCCGGCTTCAGCCCGGTCTCGATCTGGGTCACCACCGACTTCCATCGCTCCGGACCCGGGGGCACCGGCGCCGCGAAGTGCGGCGGCAACTACGCCGCCAGCCTGCTGCCCCAGCAGCAGGCCACGGACAACGGCTGCTCCCAGGTGTGCTTCCTGGACGCGGCCACCGGCACGTTGCTGGAGGAGTTGGGCGGGATGAACGTGTTCTTCGTCGACGCGGACGGCGCCGTGCACACCCCCGAACTCACCGAGACCATCCTGGCCGGTGTCACCCGCTCCTCGGTACTGCGGATCATGGCCGACGACGGCCGCACCGTGTACGAGCGCCCGTTGCCGTTCGCCGAGATCGCCGAGCAGATCCGCAGCGGGCACATTGTGGAGGCCTTCGCCTGCGGGACCGCGGCGGTGGTCACCCCGATCGGCCAGTTCAAGGGCACCGGACTGGACCTGACGGTGGGCGACGGCGGGCCAGGTGCGGTCACCACCGGCCTGCACGCCAAACTCACCGACGTGCAGTACGGGCGAGCCGAGGACACCTACGGCTGGATGCACCGGCTGGCCTGAGCGCAACCGGCTGGCCTATGCCACCTCGTCAGGCCGCCTGGTCGTAGTCGGTGACCACGGACACGCTCAGCGGGAAGTCCACCGCGGTCTGCCCGAACATCAGCGTGCCGGCCGCCGTGGCTGCTGCCCGGACAGCCCCGGCGGCGGCCTCGGCCTGAGCCTGCGGTGCGTGCACGATGACCTCATCGTGCAAGAAGAAGACCAGGTGGGCACCGTCGCCATCGATGTCACCCTCGCCATCGGTATGGCCGTCGAGTTCGGACAGCCGACGACGGATCTCACCGAGCCAGCACAGCGCCCACTCCGCGGCGGTGCCCTGCACCACGAAGTTGCGGGTGAAGCGGCCCCACTCCCGGGTGCGGCTGCGGGCGCGGCGCTGTGCCTCGGCGTCGGCGTCGGCCTGGTTGGACTGCCGCTGCTGCTCCACCCACTCCGGGCCCGGGGCGGGACTGGTCCGTCCCAACCAGGTGTGCACCACGCCCCCGGCCTCCCCGGTCCGTGCGGCGGTCTCGACCACGTCGATCGCCCGGGGGTAGGCCCGGCGCAACCGGGGCATCAGGGCGCCGGAGTCCCCGGTGGTGCCGCCGTAGAGGGCACCGAGCATCCCCACTTTCGCCGCATCCCGGGTGGGCACGACCCCGGAGTCGACCAGGCCCTGGTAGAGGTCACCCCCGCGACCGGCCCGGGCCAGGGCCTGGTCGCCGGCCATCGCGGCCAGCACGCGGGGTTCGATCTGGGCTGCGTCGGCCACCACCAGGCGCCACCCGGCATCGGCTCGCAGGGCGCCGCGGACCTGCTTGGGCAATTGCAGTGCGCCCCCGCCGCTGGCGGCCCACCGGCCGGTCACCACCCCGCCGGGGACGTACTCGGGCCGGAACCGACCCTGGCGCCCGGCCGGGCCGTGTGGGTCGGGTGGGCTCACCCAGGCATCGAGCCACGCCCAGCCGTTGGCACTGAGCAGCCGGGCAAGCTTCTTGTACTCCAGCAGCGGTGCGATCACCGGATGGTCGATCCTGGCGAGTTCCCCCTTGCGGGTGGTGCGCACGTCCAGGCCCTGGGCGCGCAAGGCTCGCAGCACATCGGCGGGCGAGTCCGGGTTCAGTGCCGGGGTGTCCAGGTGGGTGCGGATCCGAACGGCCAGGTCCTCCAACTTCGCCGGGCGCAGTCCCGGTCCCGGGCGGGGACCGAGTGCGGCGGTGAGCAGTTCCTCGTGCACGGCCCGGTCCCACGGCACCCCGTCGGCCTGCATCTCGGTCGCAATCAGGGCACCGACCGATTCAGCCGCCATCAGCAGCCGCAGCTTGCCCGGGGCCGGGTGAGCGCGGATGGCCTGGTCCTGCCGCGCGCGTTCAGCGTGTACCTGCGCCAGGGAGAACTCGTCGGCGCCGGTGGCGCCGAAGTGATCATCGAAGAGCCTCTCACCCTGGTCGGTGACCGAGGCCGCCGGGACTTCCACCGGTGTGTCCCAGGGGGAGTCGGGCCACTGTCGACCCGCTGGGGTGCGGCGCAGTATCGCGTGGCACAACCGCAGGTCCAGGCAGCGCCGCACCCGCACACCGGCGGGGAGCAGGACGGCGGCGGCCGCACGGGTGTCGGCCCAGATCCACCGGGGCGGGGTATGGGTGTGCTCGGACTCCAGCGCGGCCACCCGCGCCGGCAGTTCGGCGAGGGCCAGTCGTTCCGGTTCGGCCCTGCCGTGGCCGGAATCGCTGCGGTGCTGCACCGACTGCACCATCGCCGTCGGCCCCTGCACCGCAACCGCGATCTCCACCCGGCCTACTGTATCGAGGCGCCGGAAAACGTCTTGATCCCGGGTGCCGCCGTTCCTACGCTCTCGACCATGGTTTTCACCGTGCTTGATGGCCGGACCGCGTTCCGCGAGATCCTGACCGCTCCGCTGCCGCAGCGAGCGGAGATCGCGCGTGCGTTCCTGGAGCAAGCCGCGGGGATGTACCGCTACTTCCCGGGCGAGGCCGACGTGATCGAGATGCACCACATGGGCAGCGGGTTCCGGCTCGATGTCGAGGACGCGCGCTACCTGCCCGCGCTGGATGCGATGGCCGAGGCGAACGTATGGGGACGGGTGGAGTCCGCGCTGCAGCATGCGCTCGCGGTGCAGTTGCGGGCCACGCCCGACATCACCGTCCCGGAGGAAATCATCGTCCTGGTCGTCCTGGGCAATCCCGATGACGAGCACTTCATGAACGACAGCCTTGCCATGGTCGCCAACGGCAGTGTGACCGGCTACCTGTGGATCAACATCTGGCCGACGGCGGAGAACCTGGAGCAGATCGAGGCCATCGCGGTGCACGAACTGCACCACAACCTGCGCTTCGCCAACCGGGTCTGGGATCCGGCCACCGTCACGGTGGGCGAGCACATCGTCTCCGAAGGCTTGGCCGATGCCTTCGCCCGGCAGTTGTACGGAAATCTCGGATACACCCGTATCGGTCTGGGGGCACTGGACGACGACGAGGTGTTCGCCAAGGTCTGCACCGGTCTGGGCGTCACGGGCATGGAGGACTTCACCGCCTGGGTACTCGGTGACGCCCACGCGCTCCGCTACGGCGGACAGCCGGTTGGGCTTCCCACCGGAGCCGGCTACTCGGCAGGCAATCGTCTGGTCGATGCCTATCTGGAGGCCGGCGGGATGACTGCCGACCAGGCGCTGCTCGCCGATCACGATGAGGTCATCCGGGTCGCGTTGCGCCGGGCCGAGGACCCCTGAGGCCGGAGTTCAGGCCAGCACGGTGCGCACCACCCGGGCGCTGGCCAGGTTGCCCGCCAGCACCAGGAGGCAGACGGCCACCACACTGAGCAGGAACTGGATCAGCAGGGGCACCGAACTGAGCAGGCCGAACCCCAGGGCCGGCAGCATGAACACCAGTGCTGCCGCGGTGGCGATGAGCACGGCCGCCAGCAGCGGGATGGCCGTCTGGCGGAGCCGGGCCGCATGCATCACCGTCAGATCGGTGCCGGCCAGATGCAGCGCACGGTACTGGGTGCGCTGGTCGATGATCCCTCCGGCCTGCATCACCCCGGTGGACACCGCCGCGAGCAGACCGGCGATCGTCAGGGTGAGCAGACCGCCGGTGGACAGGTCCGCCACGATCGGGTCATCCGAGCCGACGGAGTCGAACATCGCGGCCGCTGCGGTCAGCCCGGCGATGAAGGTGCACAGTGCCACCCCGCCGACACTGCGCCAGGCCCCCCTGGGGTCATCGATGATCCGGCGGGCGGCGATCAACGTACCCACCGACCGGGCCCGGCGGGCACTGAGACGACCGACCAGGCTCATCACCCACGGTCCGAGCAGGTTGAGCAGGGCGAACCCACCGGCCAGGACCGCCACGAGCACCACGATCCCGGCCAACCCGTAGTGCACCAGAACGGCGAAGCAGGCGGCGAACAGCACGAGCGGCACCACGCGGGACCAGTGCAGCGGATTCGGTGTGTGCCGTGCGGCCACACCCAGCGGGGTGATCGCGACCTTCCTCAGGCTCGCACCGGCCGAGAGCATGGACACCAGCGCTACACCGGTGACGGTCAGCGCGAACACCCACCACTCCGGGACCAGTTCGGCGTAGGTGAAGGGTCGGTTCTGGAAGGTCACCGGCAGGACCAGGGGGATCAGTGCGAACACCCCGGCCGTTCCGATGAACGCTCCGGCCAAAGCCTGCACGGTGGCATCCAGGACGGTCATGACCGAGACCTGGGATGTGGTCGCACCGGCCAGGCGCAGGGCCGCGAGGCGTTCGTCGCGGCGGGCCATGGAGAGCCGGGCCGCGGCCCCGCCGAGGGTGATCAGCGGGACCAGCAGCAGTACCGAGGCGGTCCCGGCCAGGACCACGTAGAAGCCCTCATCGGAGTAGGGACCGCCGGCCTCGGCCCGCTGTTGGAACGCGCCGAAGCCACCCAGCACCAGGAGCAGCACGGCGGTGGTCACCGCGAAGGCCACCACCGCGAGCACCCCGGTGAGACGCTGTGGATCCGATCGGCCGGCGTCGCGGACGCGCAGCAGGCGCCACAGCCGTAGGGCCGAGCGCAACGAGCCGGCGGATGCGGCCGGCTGCGGCCCAGCGGACATGGCCGTGCCCTGCGAGTTCATGGTGACGGCCTGGTTGCCCGGAGCGGTCACGAGCGCACCCCTGGACCGCTCCACGGGCCGCTCGCAGCGGGATGGTGCTGGGACGGGCCCGCCTGCGCTGCCGGCGGCCAGGGTGGCGTGGCCGTGGCACCGGGTGGCGCGCCGGGCGGGGGATGACCAGGCTGCGGCTCGCCCGGCCCGGGCACGATCGACCCATCGCGCATGTGCACGGTGCGTGAGCACCACTCGGCCACCCCCGTGTCGTGCGTGACCACCACCAGCGCCGAGCCGGTCTCCCGGGTGGCGTTGGTCAGCACCGACAACACTTCATGCCCGGTCTCCTGGTCCAGGGCCCCGGTGGGTTCATCGGCGAAGATGACACCCGGGGCGGCGATGAGCGCACGAGCGATCGCCACCCGCTGGGCCTGACCGCCGGAGAGTTCCCCGGGCCTGCGGTATTCCATCCCGGCCAGGCCGAGATAGGCCAGCCACTGCCGGGCGCGCCCGACCGAGGCAGCCCGGGGGTGACCGGCCAGTAACAGCGGCAGTGCGACGTTCTCCTCCGCGGGCAATTCCGGCAGCAGTTGCCCGGACTGGAACACGAACCCGAAGTCGCGTCGTCGCAGCACGGTGCGCTCGGCGTCGGACATCGCGCCCAGATCCGTCCCTGCCCACTGCACCTGGCCGGCCGAGGCCACCAGCACGCCGGCCAGGCAGTGCAACAGGGTGGTCTTGCCGGATCCGGAGGGTCCCATGATCGCCACCGACTCCCCGGGAGCGATGCTCAGGTCCACCCCGCGCAGGGCGGTGGTGGTGTGCGGCGCAGTGACGTAGGTCTTGGTCAGGGCGTGGGCGCTGAGGGTGCGTGCGAAGGTCATGGTGCCAGCGTGCCCGCGGACGGGGCGGCGGCACATCAGCCGGCAGACCCCTCATCCTGGAGCAACGTCAGCCGGGCGGTGCAGGGGAAGGTCATACCGTGGTCTGACCCGAGAGAGCAGTCGTGGCGATGGTGCCGGCTCAGCGTCCGTGATGGGCGGCGAGCAGGGTGTCGATCGCGCGCCCGTACAACCACCGGGTGATCGCATCGGAGATCCAGGGGCCCGGTGGTGGCAGGGGTACGCGGAGCCGAAGGTGCTGTCGCCAGGTGATCGTGGTGCCGGTGCCGGTGCCGGTGCCGGTGGTGGTGCCAGTGGCGGTTGCGGTGGTGGTGCCGGTTGCGGTTGCGGTGGTGGTGCCGGTTGCGGCGCCGGTGGCGGTGGGGCGCACCTGCACCACCGAGTAGCCGGCGAGGACGCGACCCACCTTGCGCACGTGGAACTCGCCGCCGCGGCCGGCCCTCGGAGGCTCCCAGTGGGTGATCCGCATCGGGTCCTCCAGCAGGTACGGCCCCAGGCGGGTGCGGGCGATGAAACGCCAACCCGCACGGGGGGAGTTCGGCGCACCCGGCTCGCACAACACGTAGGTGAAGGGCATGACGGCGCCGTGGCCTGCGAAGTCGGTCAGCGCGGCCCATGCCTCCTCGGGCGTAAGCCGGGTGTGCCGATCGATCGTGACGGACATGGTGCCAGTCCACCACGGCCGGCCGGTCGGGGCATCTGTGCGAGGCCGGATGTCTGCCGGGGTTGCTACCGTCCGTACCAGGTTCCCGAGTTGCGGCGTGAAGTACCCGGCTGGCCGCACAGCAACCCCCTCTCCTGAGCGGGGTGCTCCGGGGTAAGAACCGGCCGCTGCCAACCGGTGGCGGCAAGTCGGAGCCGGTGGGTTTGTGCCGGCGATGCGAAAGGTGGCGACGAGCCATCTCCTTACTGACCAATCTCTCCGACCGCGAGCGGCTGCAGTGGAAACTCGCCCTGTTGTCGCACCGCCCACCCGACCAGCCCGGACGACACATGGCCACGTTCGCGCTGGGCGCCATGCAGCAACGCGCGCTGGGCGGTGACCTGACCATGCACCCGCACTGGGAAGAAGCGGTGCTGGCCCGGCGCTCGCGTGGGTTTCGCCCGCCTACCTTCCTGGTGCTGCACGAGGCGGTGAGCGACCTGTCCCGGTTGGGGTACCAGATCCCCGTGGCTCCTTCGAGCACTCCGGCCGTGGGGCCGGCCCAGTCGAGTCAGCCCCAGTCGAGTCAGCCCCAGTCGAGTCAGCCCCAGTCGAGTCAGCCCCGGTCGACGTCAGCCCCGGCCGAGCCCGGCGCGGCGGGTGCCCCGTCGTTACCGCACCTGGGCCGGCCGCCCCGGCCCGGGCCCATTCGCCCTCGAGCCCGATGAGTGGACCGGTGCGGGGGACTGGACCGCCTCGGCGGTGCGCGAGGTCGTCCTGGACGTCCTGGACGTCCTGGAAGCGCGTGAAGCGGGGACGCGGATGGCACTCACCCTCGCCGGTGCGTAGCCGCCGGTCCGTGGGCAGCCGGCCGCGACGGGACGGGTGGCTGGGCACGCCCTCCCGGGCCGCGATGTCAGTGCCTGCCCCTACCGTGCGGGCAGGAGGCGAGAATGATGCGAGTACTGATTGCCACCCGTCGCACGAACGGGGACGTTGCCACCGACGTGGACTACTGCGTGGCCGGAGAACTGCTGATGATCGGAGAGTACTGCGACTGCTGCCGGATCGACCCCGGCTCGTGCGGGTGCGGGATCGCGTTCAGCGGCCTGAACTCCCACCGGATGACGACGACGGCGATCGTGGCCGAGGTGCCGCTGAGCGAGGCGGAGGTGCGCGAGGCGATCCGCTCCAGCCTGAGTGCCGGTGGCTGGTTCGACGCCGACGAGCCGGAATTGGCGGAGCAGATGGTCGCCGAGGCCTGGCAGCGGATCCAGCACGTGGCCACCCACTTCGGGGTGGGCACGGTGCTGGGCCGGCGCCTGGATGTGGTCTACGAGCGCGAGGTACCCGCGTCCCGGCCCTGATGTGGCATGATGAACACCATGCGTTACACCACCCCCGTCGCGCTCATTATTGACTAGCGCGTGTGCCTGCAGGCACACGCGCTAACCTCCCGCACCACGGGAGGTTTTTTTGTTGGCGGGACCACCCCTTCCCGCCGGCAGCGAAGTCGCACACTCCGGGCAGGACCATCGGGATCACTCATCCCGCACCGGCCCGAAGGAAGATCCGGCCGCCGAGCGGTGGCACCCAGGAGAGAGTCAGGAATATGAGCACCAGCCTCAACACCGAGACGGCGGGCGCCGCCAGCGGGGCGAAGGAGGCCGACCAGGTCGACGTCTACGACACCACACTGCGCGATGGTGCCCAGCAGGAGGGGATGAACCTGTCGGTGGCGGACAAGATCGCCATCGCCCCGCTGCTGGACGGATTGGGCGTGACCTACATCGAGGGCGGCTGGCCCGGCGCCATCCCCAAGGACACCGAGTTCTTCGCCCGGGCCCACAAGGAGATGGAGTTCAGCCACGCCGAACTCGCCGCGTTCGGCTCCACCCGCAAACCCCTGGGCAGTGCGCATCTCGACCCCCAGGTGCGCGCCCTGGTGGACTCCGAGGCGCCGGTCATCACCCTGGTGGCCAAGAGCGACATCCGCCACGTCGAGCGGGCCCTGCGCACCGACGGGCAGGAGAACCTCAACATGATCGCCGACACCGTGCGCTACCTGATCGACGCCGGGCGGCGGGTGATCGTGGACGCCGAGCACTTCTTCGACGGCTACCGGTTCGACTCCGGCTACGCCCTGGCCGCGGTGATGGCGGCGCAGGAGGCCGGTGCGGCCGTGGTGGCGCTGTGCGACACCAACGGCGGGATGCTGCCCGATGACGTATTCGAGATCGTCTCGGCCGTGCGAGCCCGGTCGACCGGCAAACTGGGTATCCATGCCCACAACGACTCCGGGTGTGCGGTGGCGAACTCCCTGGCGGCCATCGAGGCCGGTGCCCGGCACGTTCAGGGCACCGTGAACGGATACGGGGAACGCACCGGTAACGCCGACCTGCTCACCGTGGTGGCGAACCTGCAACTCAAGCGTGGGCAGGAACTGCTCCCGGATGCCGGATTGGCCGAACTGACCTCGGTGGCACACCAGATCAGCGAGATCACCAACATCGCCCCGTTCGCCCGCCAGCCCTACATCGGCGCCAGCGCGTTCGCGCACAAGGCGGGCCTGCACGCCTCGGCGATCCGGGTGGACCCGGACCTGTACCAGCACATCGACCCACGCGAGGTGGGCAACGACATGCGGATGCTGGTCTCGGATATGGCCGGGCGGGCCAGCATCGAGCTCAAAGGCCGGGAGCTGGGGTTCGACCTGGCCGGGAAGTCGGAGTTGCTCGGGCGGGTCACCACGCGGGTCAAGGACGCCGAGGCCAACGGGTACACCTATGACGCCGCGGACGCCTCCTTCGAACTGCTGCTGCTGGAAGAACTCGAGGGCCGTCGTCGTTCGTTCTTCCGGGTGGAGTCCTGGCGGGCGATCGTGGAGCACACCTCGCACGCCGGGGAGATCAACTCCGAGGCCACGGTGAAGTTGCACGCCGGGGACCAGCGCCGGGTGTCGACCGGGGAGGGCAACGGCCCGGTCAACGCACTGGACCACGCCCTGCGCGTGGCGCTGTCCGGGGTGTACCCGGTGATCGAGGGCTTCGAGTTGATCGACTACAAGGTGCGGTTGCTGGACTCCTCCCACGGCACCGACGCGATCACCCGGGTGCTGATCGAGATGACCGACGGGCAGCGGTCCTGGTCCACCGTGGGCGTCGGCCCGAACATCCTGGAGGCCTCCTGGGAGGCGCTGGTGGACGGCTTCGTCTTCGGTCTGGTCAAGCATGAGGTGACGCCGCGCTGAGCGCGCCCTCGGCGATGCTCGTGACTGGCTAGGGTGGTGGCGTGAGACGAGGCGAGTACAAGGTTCCCGGCGGCAAACTGGTGGTCGCCGAGGTCGAGGTCGAGGACGGGGTGCTGGCCCGGGTGAACATCAGCGGGGACTTCTTCCTCGAGCCCGATGACGCCCTGGACCGGATCGATGAGGCGCTGCGCGGCCTCCCGGCCGAGACCAGTGGCCGGGAACTCGCCGAGCGCATCGAGGCCGCCACCATCGACGCGGCACTGATCGGATTCGACGCGCGCTCGGTGGGCATCGCCGTGCGCCGTGCGCTGGGGGCCTCCACCACCTGGTCGGACCACTCCTTCGAACTCATCCAGGCCGGGCCGTTGCCGGCGTACCAGAACCTGGCGCTGGATCAGGTGCTCGTGGAGGAACTCGGCGCCGGACGGCGTGGGCCGATGCTGCGGTTGTGGGAGTGGGCCGAATCGGCCGTGGTCCTGGGGTCGTTCCAGTCGGTGCGCAATGAGGTGGACCTGGCTGCCGCCGAGCGCCGCGGGGTGAGGCCGGTGCGGCGGATCTCCGGAGGCGGAGCGATGTTCGTCGAGCCCGGAACGTCCATCACCTACTCCCTGTACGTGCCTGCTACGCTGGTGGACGGAATGAGTTTCGAGCAGTCCTACGCGTTCCTGGACGACTGGGTGCTCGGTGCGCTGGAGAGCATCGGGGTGAGTGCCACGTACGTACCGTTGAACGACATCACCTCACCGGCCGGAAAGATCGGCGGGGCGGCCCAGAAGCGGCTGGCCGGGGGAGCGGTCCTGCACCACGTAATGATGTCCTACGACATGGACGCAGACGCGATGACCGACGTGCTGCGGATCGGCCGCGAGAAACTCTCCGACAAGGGCACCACCAGCGCGAACAAGCGGGTGGATCCGTTGCGCTCGCAGAGTCAGATGGCGCGCGAGGACGTGGTGACCGCACTGCTGGACTACTTCCGCTCCCGGTACACCACCAGCCAGAGCGAGGTCCGGTCGGCCGAGTTCGCTCGGGTCGAGGAGCTCGTGGAGTCCAAGTTCGCCACCAAGGAGTGGCTGCACCGGGTCCCGTGAACGCGGACCGGCCCGGTGCGCCGGAACGAGGTCGCGGGCATCCCGGCCGCACCCGTACCCAGGGTGTGCCGACGCGCCTACCGCGGTGCGTCGTCGTCGGCTTCTCCCCGGTGGGCACGCTCCGGATCCGGCGCGGCTGGGTCCTCCCGCCACGCCTGGCGGTGCGCCGGGTCGAACACGGCGGTGTAGACCCGATCGATCACCTCGTGCGTGATCCGCTCGGGTTCGATCATGTGGCGGATCATGAGCCCCTCACCCAGGGCGTTCTGTCCGATCGCCAGTGCCTCGATCGCCTCGGGCGGATCGGCCGCCTTCATCCGTAGGAAGCGGGTGGTGTGGGCGTCGATGTGTCGGTACCGCTTCGCGAACTCGGCCAGCAATTCGGGCCGCTCCCGCACCGCGTACATGACCGCTTCGAGAGCCAGTAGCGCCCAGCGGATCTGGAACTGCTGCTCGATGACCTCCGGAACCTCTTCGTCGGTGATCTCACCGGCGTGCGTCAGTGCCTCCACCTCGCTCAGGCTCTGTACGCCGTGGTCGATGCGGCGGTCGACGACGGCGAGGAACAGGTCCTCCTTATCGGCGAAGTTCGCGTACACCGCCCCCTTGGTGTAGCCGGCGTGCCGGGCGATCTCATCGAGGGTGGCGCCGTGGAACCCGCGCTCGGTGAAGACCACCAGGGCGGCGTCGAGTAGTTGCTCGCGGGTTTCGGCCCGGCGCTGTGCGCGGGACTTCGGAGCCGGCGGCCCGGACCCGGGCTCCGCGCGATCGGCGGGCCCTGGCTCGATGCCATCGGACGGGATGGAGCGGTCGACCCGTGAACTCGTCATGGACCGATGATATCGCGTTGACATACCCGTTGGTATCTGACTAGTCTCATCGAGATACCGGTAGGTATGTGAGTACTGATGAGTATGTGGAAAGGGTGGTGCGATGCTGGCTGTGCGGGGAGTGTCCAAACGCTTCCGGAAGGTTGTCGCCAACAACCAGGTGGACCTCGATGTGGCCGCAGGGCAGGTCGTGGGTCTGCTCGGACACAACGGCGCGGGCAAGACCACCCTGGTGAACCAGGTGGTGGGGATCACCAAGCCCGATGCCGGCAGCGTCCACATCGGTGACATCGACGCGGTGGCCAATCCGCGGCAGGCCCGGCGGAGGTGCGCCATCCAGGCACAGGCGAACGTGCCGATCAGTGGCCTGACCCCGGCGCTCGCGGTGGAACTGGTCGGGCGCATCCGTGGTGCGAACCGTGACCTGGTCCGTGCCCGGGCGAGGGAACGGTTCGAGCGACTCGACCTGACCGAGTGGATGGACCGCCCCACGGACAAGCTCTCCGGCGGCGCCAAGCGGCTGGTGGCATTCTGCATAGCCACCGCGGTGCCCACCGGACTGGTGGTTCTCGATGAGCCGACCAATGACGTCGACCCGGTGCGCCGCCGGCTCCTGTGGACCGAGATCCGGCAGGAAGCCGATGCCGGCGCAGCAGTACTGCTGGTGACGCACAACGTGACCGAGGCCGAACGGGCCGTGGACCACCTGGTGATCATGGACCAGGGCACGGTGGTGGCAGGCGGTACACCCAGCCAACTCACCGCGGACCTGCGCGGCCGGTTGCGACTGGAACTGCGCAGTGCCCCGGGCACCACCCCGCCGGCCCCGACGCAGGCCGAGGTCACCGAAACCCGCGACGGCCGGCTGAGCGCCACCATCGACGCCGCCGCTGCCGAGGCCGCGATCGGGTGGGCCCGCGCGGCCCAGGTGGACGGGCGCATCGAGACCTTCGCGATGCAGCCGGCGACGCTGGAGGACGCCTACGTGCAACTGACCCGGAGGACCCCCGCAACCACTGAGCCGCAGGAGGCAGCATGAGCGCGACGACTCCGACCGAGAGCGGCGTCCCGGCCATGGACCTGATCCCGGGGGCCGGTCAGGACACCGGGACCAACGTGGTGACCGAGTGGATCCGGTCGTGGTCGATGCTGGTGCGCTGGAACGCCGCGGCCTCGAAGGTGCTGCTACCGCTGAACGTGGTGGTGCAGGTGATGATGGCCACGGGCATCGTGATCGGGTTCGGCTTCCTGGCCCCGGTGCAGGACCCCCAGGTGGCGATGATGCTGTCCACCGGCGCCCCGACGATCCTGCTGCTGGTCACCGGCCTGGTGCTCGTGCCCCAGGTGGTGGGGTCGATGAAACTGGAGGGCTCCTACGACTGGTTCCGCTCTCTGCCGGCCCCGCGCTCGGCGTTCCTGTTCGCCGACATCGCCGTCTGGACCGTGGTGGCCCTGCCCGGAATCGCCCTGGCCGTGTTCGTCGCGGCCCTGCGGTACGACCTGGATCTGGCTCCGACGCTCTGGTCTCCGCTGGTGGCGGTGGTGGTGGCCGCTATCGCGGCGATGATCGGGTACGCGATCGCCACCGCGCTACCGGCACGAATCGCCCAGTTGCTCACCCAGGTGCTCGTGTTCGTGATCCTGCTGTTCAGCCCGCTCACCTTCTCCTCGGAGGTGTTGCCCGGGTGGCTCGCCGCCGTCCACCGGGTCCTACCGATGGAGTCGATGGCCGATCTGATCCGTGCGAACCTGGCGCCGCACGTCTTCACGGTCGAGCCCGCGCAGGTACTGCTGGTGGCGGCCTGGGGTGTGGGAGCCACGGCGCTGACGCTGGGACTGATGTCGCGGCGGTCCTGAGGGCGCAGACGCGGGTCAGGCGGGTCGCTCTCCGAACGCGCCGGTGCCGATGCGCACCATGGTGGCTCCTGCGGCAATCGCGATCTCGAGGTCGCTGCTCATACCCATGGACAGTTCGGTTGCCCGGTCGGTGCCGGGGGCACCGGAGCCGACGACGGCGTCCCGCACCTTCGCGAGGTCGGTGTAGGAGGCGCGGACTACCTCGGGGTCGGGGGAGTTGGCCCCGATGGTCATCAGCCCGCGCAGACGCAGGTGCTCCAGGGCTCCCACGTGGGTGCACAACGCGGGGGCCTCCTGCGGGCCGACTCCGCCCTTGGAGTCCTCACCGGAGGTGTTCACTTGCACGAACACCTCCAGGGCCTGCCCGCGAGCCTGCGCGGCGCGGTCCAGACGGTCGGCCAGGCGCGTGCCGGCCACGGACTGGACGCACGTGACGTGCCGCAGCGCCTGGGAGACCTTGTTGGACTGCAGGTGGCCGATCATGTGCATCTGGTGATCAAGGTCGCCCAGTTCCTTCGCGGTCGCCCGGATCTCCTGGACCCGGTTGTGCCCGAGCAGGGTGTAACCGGCGGCGATGGCCGCTCGGATCGACTCGGCCGGTTGGGTCTTGACGGCGAGCAGGATCTGCACCTCGGCAGGGTTGCGGCCGGCGTCCCGGGCGGCCCGGTCGACCCGGGTTCGGATGGCCGAGAGGTTGTCCTGCAGTGTCACTGTTCTCCTTCCGTGATCCGGATCCCCAGGTGGGCGGCCATGGCACCCAGGGCACTGATGGCGTCGGTGCTGGCGAGGGTGGTGCCGCGGAGGGCCTCGATACCGCTGATACCGGTCAGGGTACAGCCACTGAAACTGACGTGAGCGGCTCGCATCCCGGCGAACCGGGCGGCGGTGAGGTCGCAGTCGATCAGGTGCACCCGCTGCCAGGTGGCGGAGGTGAAGTCGGCCTCCCGCAGACTCACATTGCGCAGCCGCACGTCGGCGAAGGATGCCTGCACCGCGCTGAGCCCGTCCGCCTGGACGTCGTTGACCTCCAGGTCGCGCCAGCGTGCGCGTAGCCACGACGATCCGGTGAGCCTGGCCCCGTCCATGCTCACCCGCAGTAGCGAGCAGTCGGTGGTGTGCAGGGCGGCCAGGTCCGACCCGCGCAGGGTGCCCCCGTCGATCAGGGCGTGCCGCCAGGTGCCGGCCGTGGCCCGGATCCGGGACAGGTCACACTCCTCGAGGGTGACTTCCTCGAGCGTCACCCCCGCCCACCTGCGCTGCGTCAGGTCCGCTGCGCTGAACCAATCGCCGCTGTGTCCCTCCATCGCCGGCTCACACCCCGGAGGTCAGGGACCCTGGACCTCGAACGTGAAGGTGTCCGGCTCCCCGCCCGGGTCGGCGATGACGAAGGCATAACTACCCGGTTCCAGGTTCGCGGTCAGCGATGCCTCGGACTCCTGCGGGTCCTCCAGGGTGTAACTGGTGCCATCAGCGGTGAAGAGGGCGATCGCGGCCTCCCACTCCTCGGCGGTCGCGTTGACCGTGTACTCCCCGGCCTCCTCCACTACCAGGGCCCGTGCGACGTAGGAGTGCGCATCGAGACCGGCCGTCATCTCCTGTCCCGGTTCGAGAGGGGCGATCTCGCCGGCGAACAACTCGAACTGACCGCCGTCCGCGTCGCTCCACGTGCCCACCTCGACGGTGTAGTCACCCGCTTCCAGGCCCAGGGCGAGGTAGGGGTCGAAGTTGTGGCCGCCGATGATGCTGGTCAGCGACCCGCCGCGGTCGTCGTTGTAGGCGATCTGGTTGCCGGAGGAGTCGAGCACTCGCAACGTCAGGTCCGGGTCCTGCTCACCGCGGATCGCGTCGATCACGTAGACCCCCTCGGTCTCGACCGTCATCATCCCGGACCAGGTCTCGCCCACCTCGATGGAGCCCGCGACGACGTCGCCGATCTCGAACTGGCCCCCGTCGACGTCGGCGCCACCGCCGTCGGGTTCCTCGGTGGGTTCGTCCGTGGGTTCCTCGGTGGGTTCCTCGGTGGGTTCCTCGGTGGGCTCCCCGGTGGGGACAGTCGTGGGTTCGGGATCGGCGCCGTCGCTGCCGAATAACCGAACACCGAGGAAGATCAGTCCAGCCAGGAGCACCACGACGACGGCGATGATGGCGATCAGGATGCCGGTCTTGCTCTTCGGCTGGTCACCCGGGCCGGGCGAGCCGCCTCCCGGCGGCGGGGCCGAACCGTCGCCCGGCTGCCCGTATCCCGGTGTCGAGTGGCCATAGCCGGCCGCGCCGTAGCCGCCGGCGGCGTAACCGGGTGTGGACTGCTGGCTGTAACTGGGGGCGGAGCCCTGGCCGTAGCCGCCTTGCGACTCCCCGTAGCCGGGCGTGGGCTGCTGGCTGTAACTGGGGGCGGAGCCCTGGCCGTAGCCGGCGGCCCCGTAGCCGGCGGCCCCATAGCCGGCGGCCCCGTAGCCGGCGGCTGCGCCCTGGTCGTGGGGCTGCGGGGTCGGCTGGTCGGGCTGGTCATAACCGGAGGTGGCGGCGTGACCGTAGTCGGGTGCGGAGCCCTGACCATGGCCCGCTGGGAACTGTTCGGTCGGGGAGTCGAACTGCTGTGTCTGCGCTTCGTCCGCTCCAGGCGGGATCACCTTGGTGCCCTCGGCGTCCTCAGCCTCGTCGGTGCCCTCGGCGCTCGTAGGCCCACCGGAACCCTCGATCCCTTCGCCGCTCTCGGTGGCCCCGGCGCTCTCGGACCCGTGGGCGCCCTCGGTCCCGGCGAGGCCACCGACGGCCGACTGGCCGTTAGCATCCTGGTCATAGCCGGCCCGCTGGTCCTGCCCGGTGCGCTGACTGTCCTGAGCCTGCTGGCCGGCCTGGTCCTGCTGCGCATCCCCGGCGGCCGGATGGGTGTGCTGGGTCCACTGGGCACCGTCCCAGTAGCGCAGCAGCGTGGCGTCGTGGTGGTCGGGGTACCAGCCGGCAGGCACGTGATGACTCATGAAGATCAGCCTACTGGCGTGGGGGCCGCACGGGAGCCCTCCCCGAGATGAGCGGGACCAGGCGCACCGCCATCCGCCGGCTGAATCTCCGGGCCGCTGGCGGGCCTACTGGTCTCAGGCGGGACCGATGGCTAGTGCCAGGTCTCCGGCGTCCAGGCCGTCGCGGGAGATGATGAGCAGGTGACGACCGGTGGCCAGGTCACGTTCCTCCTGGATGTGTTCGGCTCCGGAACGCCAGGTGGTGACCTCACCGGAGACGGTGTCGATGAGGAACCCGTGCGCTCCGCCCTCGGCCATCACCTCGATCAGGTACGGTCCCGGCTCGGTCACCACCAGCGTCCGCATGATCATCGACCCGGCTCCGAGATCCCATGACTCCTCGATCTCACCCTCCACCTCGACCGGTTCGGGGATCGTGGCGACCAACTCGAAGTCGGACGCCGATTCGGCCAGCCAGGATCCCACCACCACCACCTGTAGGAACCGGGATCGGCGCTGAGCACCAGTACCGGGAGGTCGGATCCGCCGATGCGTGCCAGTTCGCCGCGGTCGTCGTTGCCCGCCACCCGTTCGCCGTCGGCGGTGTGAGCGGACATGGTCAGGTCACCCCCGCCGTCGTCGACCGGGCGGGCATCGAGCAGGATCAGGGCCTCCTCGGCGACGGTGAGGGTGCCGTGCCGCTCCTGGCCCTCGGCGATGGACCCGGCGACTGCGTCCCCGGCCGCGAGCTGTTCACCGGGAACCACCTCGGGTTGACCGGCCTCGGTCGGATCATCCTCCTGGGCGCCGCCGACGCCGATCGTCGGGAAGTCCACCGGCTCGGGCCGATCCATGGCCCGGCTCAACGCCACCAGGCCGATCACCACCGCGAGCACGACCGCCCCACCGGTCAGGACCCAACGGGCGTACCTGCGCCGCTGGACCGGCACCTGCACCGCGGGCCTGGGGGCAACGTGCATCGTCCAGGACGACCCGTCGAAGTACCGCTGCCCGGCCACATCGAGGGGATCGGGGTATCACCCCGGCGGGATCGGCCCTCGCTCGACAGCACCGGCCGCCGGCTCGTTCGAGGACATCGGCACCGGCTCAGGAGGACGAGAGCTCGATCTGCACGGTCAATGGGTCGCCGCCGTACTCGGCCACCATCACCGCGTACCGTCCTGCCTGCAGGTCCTCGGTGAGGAGCGGATCGTAGGTGCTGCCACCCTCGTCATCGGCCCTACTGCCGCGATCGTCGTCCGTCCACATCGCGTCGCGGTCCAGGCTGCGCACGGTCAGCGTCGGGTCGCCCGCACCCACGGCCTGCACGTCCACCGTGAGTTCGGTTTCCTCATCCAGTTCCAGCACGGCCAGGAAGGCACCATCGGCCTCGATGTCGGCCTGTACGACATCAGCAACGGCGAACCGCTCGGTGATGGCCACCACGTCCACGGTGACGTCGGTGGCCCTGCCCCGGTACTCACTCAGCACGACTTCGTACTCACCCGGCTCCAGGTACACCGGCGCGATCGGGTCGAGTCGGTCACCGCCCAACTGGAACAGGTTGCCCCGATCGTCGTTGTAGGCCAGGGTGGCGCCGCCGCCGTCTCGCACCGCCATCTGCAGGTCGTCACCGCCGGTGCTGCGGGCGTCTACCAGGTAGGCCCCGGCGTCGGCGATCGTCAGCGCACCGACCCACTCGCCATCGCGAGGCAGGCTGCCCGAGGAGGTCCCGCCCACCTCGACCACGCCCTCCTCGGTCGGGCCGTCGTCACCGGCACCACCGCCGCCGTTGCCCCGGAAGGCCAGGACACCACCGACCACCAACAACACCAACACCACCACAGAGGCCACCACCACGGCGATCAGCCCGCCGCGACCACCGCCGCCACCCTGGGTGCCGGAGCGGTAGACCTGGGTACCGGCCCCGGCGTCCCAGGCCGGATCCGGGGGACGGTAGTCGCCGCCGGCGTAGTCCTGGGGGTCGGCCGGGGTACCCCAACTGGTGGTGGGCTGCGGGGCGGACCAGGTGTTCGAGCTCGTCGCCCACCCCTGCGGCGGCGGGATGTGCGGAGTGGTCATCGTTCCGCCGGCCTGGGCCAGGTAGGGGTAGTCCTCGGTCGGGGTCCGGGAGTCGTGAGCGGCCTCCGGTTTGGGCAGCAACGGCTGGTAGTACTCCGTCCAGCCATCGCCATCCCAGAACCGCTGTTGGTTCTCCCCGGAGGGATCCGGGTACCACCCGGCCTCCTTCTCACTCATGGGCACTACTGTATTGCGCCCAATCCGCAGTTCCGACGCCGAGCATGCGGATCACCGGGCTGTCCCGCTCATCGCTGGCGTCCAGGTCGACCGCGGCGAACATCCGCCAGTCCCGGTCGCCGTCGGCGTCGTCCAGGATCTGGGTCACCTGCCAGGTGCGCCCCTCGGTGGTGAGGCGGCACATCGCCGCGTTCCGGGCGTCCGGACCGATGCCGATATCGTGGTACTCGGCCCAGTAGCCGGCGATCTCGGTGCGCCAGCGGTCCTCATCCCACTCGCTCTGGCCCTCCCGGGCGCTCAGCGCGGCCAGCCCGGTGTAGTCCTCCCGTGCCAGCAGTTCCACCCGACGGAACATCGCGGTGCGCACCTTGGTGGCGAAAGCGTGCCGGTTCGCCGTGACCGAGGCGCCCTCACCGCCGAGCCGGGCCTCCGTCGTCGTCGGCTGCTCCTGCGCGTCCGAGCGGGCGCGGGCCAGTGCGTCGGGAGCGTCCTGATCCCCGGCGTGCAGCGCCTCCCACTCGGCCAGCAGGGAGGAGTCCACCCCCCGCACCGCTGCCCCGAGCCAGTCGATGATCTCGGTGAGTTCGGGCGTGTGCCGCTCGGCCGGGACCACCTGGCGCAGCGCCTGGTAGACGTCGGTGAGGTACCGCAGCACCACCCCCTCACTGCGGGCGATGGAGTAGCGGGAGATCAGTTCCGAGAACGTCATGGCGTGTTCGACCATGTGCCGCACCACCGACTTGGGCCGCAGCGGGTACTCATCCACCCACGGGTGGGCGGTGCGGTACTCGGCCAGCGCGGCACCGAGCAGCTCGGCCAGCGGCATCGGATGGGTGATCTCCTCCATCGCCTCCATCCGCTCGGTGTACTCCCAACCCTCGGCCTTCATCGCCGCGACCGCCTCATCGCGAGCCGCACGCTGCTGGGCCAGGACCACCGGGCGCGGGTCTTCCATGGTTGCCTCGATCACCGAGACCACATCCAGGGCATAGGTCTGGGCTTCGGGGTCGAGCAGTTCCAGAGCAGCCAGGGCGAAGGGGGACAGCGGGGCATTGAGCGCAAAATCGAGGGGCACCTCACGCACCAGACGCACCCGCCGGCCCTGGGCGTCCGGTACCGGCAGGCGTTCCAGGATCCCGGCTGCGCGCAGGGACCGGTAGATGTGGACCACCCGGCGCAGATGAGGATTGCGATCCACGGGCTCGTCGTGGTTGTCGGTGAGCAGTTTCGCCATCGCAGCCACCGGGTCCCCGTACCGGGCAAGCACGCCCAGCACGGTGGCGTGGGAGACCCGGAACTGGCTCGTCAGGGCCTCGGGCTGGGCGTCGCGCAACCGTTCGAAGGTCTTGTCCGTCCAGTTGACCACCCCGCTGGGCGCCTTCTTGCGGACGATCTTGCGCCGCTTCTTCTCATCGTCGCCTGCCTTGGCCAGGGCCTTGGCGTTCTCGATCACGTGCTCGGGGGCCTGGACGATCACGAGGCCCTCATCGTCGTAGCCGGCCCGCCCGGCCCGCCCGGAGATCTGGTGGAACTCCCGGGCGCTCAGGTGCCGGGAGCGCACGCCGTCGAACTTGGTGAGCCCGGTGAGCACCACGGTGCGGATCGGGACGTTGATGCCGACCCCCAGGGTGTCGGTGCCGCAGATGACGGCGAGCAGTCCGGCTTGGGTGAGCCGCTCCACGAGCCGGCGGTAGCGGGGCAGCATCCCGGCATGGTGCACCCCGATGCCCTTGCGCAGCAGCCGGGAGAGCGTGGCACCGAAGCCCTTGGCGAAGGAGAAGTCGCCGATGGCCTCGGCGATACGGTTCTGCCGGGCCTTGTCGGTCAGGTTCACCGAGGTCAGCGCCTGGGCCTGGGCCAGGGCAGCGGCCTGGGTGAAGTGGACCACGTAGACCGGGGCGCGGTCGGTCTGGACGAGTTTGAGCATCAACTCGTGCAGGGGTTCCAGGGAGTACTCGAAGGTGAGCGGAACCGGGCGCTCGGCGTTCGCGATGATCGCGGTGGGGTTGCCGGTGCGGCGCTGCAGGTCCTCGGCGAAGAAGGACACCTCGCCCAGGGTGGCGCTCATCAGCAGGAACTGGGCCTCGGGTAGTTCCAGCAGCGGGAGCTGCCAGGCCCAGCCGCGCTGGGGGTCGGCGTAGAAATGGAACTCGTCCATGATCACCACACCGGCGTCATGCAGTTCACCCTCGCGCAGCACCTGGTTGGCCAGCACCTCGGCGGTGCAGCAGATGATCGGAGCGTCGGTATTGATGGCCGAGTCCCCGGTCATCATCCCGACCCGCTCGGCCCCGAAGATCTCGATCAGGTCGAAGAACTTCTCGCTGACCAGGGCCTTCAGCGGGGCGGTGTAGTAGGAGCGTTGGCCGTGGGCCAGTGCGGTGAAGTGGGCGGCCACCGCCACCAGTGACTTCCCCGAGCCGGTGGGGGTGGACAGGATGACGTGGGAACCGGTGACCAGCTCCAGCAGCGCCTCCTCCTGGTGGTCGTACAGGCTCAGGCCGCGGGTGGTGGCCCAGTCGGTGAACGTCTCCACGACGGCGTCGTCGTCGACGGTTCCTGGATCGGCCGGATCGGCCGGGGGTGTGAGGGTCATCGCTCCCAGTGTGGCCTACCCCGGAGGCAGTGCGGCCCGGTGGCACCGGTCGGACCGTGGTGGCTCAGGTGCTCTCGGGCTCCATGCGACCGGGTTCGCGCCGGCACCAGTTCCGATCGGCGTCGGCGATCGGGCGGGATCCGGGTCCCGGCTCGCTAACTGGTCCGCCGCAGATCCCAGTCTCGTGCGGTCCCGGCCGCCCGCCGGGCGTGCTCGGTCTCAGTGACCCCGGGCAGTCCGGTCGTCGCCGGTGTCGGGTCGGTCCGAGTCGGGCCGCGTGCGCCCGGCATGCCGGCCGGAGTCGGGCTCCCCGGCCCCGGCGTGGTGTTCGGAGCCGGATCGGGTGCCCTCAGCGTCCCGGTCGGGGTCGAGGTGGTCGGCATCGGCCAGTTCGCGGTCGACATCGGATCGGACCCGATCGGCGCCCTGGGCCTGGGTTTGTGCGTCGCGCTCGAGCCGGTCGGCCTCCACACGGGCCTGCTGGGCCTGCGCCTCGGTCTTGGTGGCCTGGGCCTCGCGTTCGCGCGCTTCGAGGTCGCGTTGTTCGGCGTCTGCGCGCAGGGCGGCCGCTTGCTCGCGGTTGGCCCGCTCCTGTACCGCTCGCTGCTCTTGGTCGCGAGCACTCTTCTTCCGGGTGATTGCCAGCACCGCGACCACGATGATGGCCAGTACAACGACTCCGATGACGATCCAGATCCACGTGTCCATGGCGCACTCCTATTCCTCAAGGTGCCTCCATCAAAGGCCACAACGCCATCCCCCGCGACCTGAGAGGCGGCCGGCACGGCCTCAGCCGCGGTGGGACGCGAGAATCTCGGCGTTGAGCCGGGGCCAGAGTTTGGCGTGGGTGTCCTGGCGGAAGGAGCGCTCGCCCAGGAAGACCGCGGTCAGGTCGGCGCCGGGGTCCACCCACACGAAACTGCCCGACTGGCCGAAGTGTCCGAAAGTGTCGGGGGAGGCGTCCTCGGCGGTCCAGTGCGGGGACTTGTGGTCCCGGATCTCCATGCCCAGACCCCAGTCGTTGTGCTGCTGGCGGCCGAAGCCCGGGAGCACCCCGTCCAACCCGGGGAACTGGACGGTGCGGGCCTGCTCGGCCAGTTCGGCGGTGACCAGCGTGGGCACCAGCAGTTCCAGCGCCAGGGCGAGCAGATCGGTGATCGTTCCGGAGGCACCGAATGCCGCTGAACCGGAGAGTTCGACCCTGTCCATCTCCAGCGGTTCGAGCACACTGGCGCGCATCCAGTCATCGAAGTTGCTGCCCACGGCGGAGCCGACGTGCTCGGCGAGGACGTCGAAGCCCATGTTGGAGTACACCCGGCGCCTCTCCGGGCTCTGCGTCGGACCTTCTTCAAACGGGAGCCCGGAGGCGTGGGCGAGCAGGTGCCGCACAGTCGAGCCGTCGGGGCCGGCCGGGTCATCAAGTGCCAGGTGGCCCTGGTCGATCGCCACCAGCGTGGCCCAGGCGGCCAGCGGCTTGGTCACCGACTTCCAGTCGAAGACCTCCTCGATGGCGCCGGTGAACGCCAGCACCTCCCGCGAATCGGAGACCGCCAGAGCGACGGGAAAGTCGAAATCTTCCAGGGTGGGGTAAGTGCTCACCCCTCCAGCCTGCCACGACCAGGCGGCAGTGCGCCTGCGCTGGCACCTCGCCCGGGGCCTGGGGCCCGATGACCGTCCCCGGAGAACCGGATGCGAGTCGACAGTAGAGACCCTCGGCACGGGCGGGTCAGTACGCTCGAGTGATGAGCGAGCGCACCTGGACCGAAGAAGATCACCTGCACGGCAAACCCGAGGAATTCGTCACGCTGTACCGGCGGGTGCAGGAGGTGATCAATGGTTTCGGTGACGTCACCAAGTCGGTGTCCAAGACCACGGTCACCTTCAAGGGTTCCCGCCGCGGCTTCGCCAGTGCCCGTCCCACCAGTACAGGTGTCCGGGGCTACTTCGACATGACCCGGTCGTTGGGCACCGATGACCGGCGGATCAGCAGCGTTGCGCCCTATCAGCGGAACCTGAACGTGCATCAGTACCGATTGAGCGAGGCGGCCGACCTGGATGACACATTCATCGCCTGGCTGCGGGAGGCCTACGACGTCGGTTGCGGTGCGCACCTGCAGTCCTAGCGGCGCCCGACCAGCCCTCGAGCGGTGACTCGCCGGCGATAGCGCTCGCCGCGACGTGCCACGGGTGCGGCTCGGCCGGGATCAGCAGGCCGTGTTGCATGGCTCAGGTGGCTTGCTTCGGATCAGTAGCCCGGTCTGCTGTCCTCATCCTCCGCGGTGATCATCTGCCCGTCCGGGGCCACCACGTACCAGACGTCCTGGACCCCCTGCCCGGTCACATCCCCGGGGGAGGAGTCCTGGACGAAGTAGTACAGCGGCCAGTCGGCGTAGGTCGCCTGCACGGTGCCGTCATCGCGCTCGATGCTGCCGAGCAGGGCTTCATCGACGCCGTCGCCGGCGCTCGGTTCACCTTCGAGGATCGGCCAGTTCTCCAGGCACTCGTCCATACAGGCGCTCACGCCGGGCGAGTCGGCGGTGAACAGGTACAGCGTCATGCCCGCCCCGTCCACCAGGAAGGTGCCCAGGTCCGTTTCGGTGGTCGTGAGCGTCTCGCCGGCAGCATCGCCATCGCCGTCCTCGCCGCCGGCACCGTTGTCACGCTCGGCGGCCTCGTCGTCCTCCGCGGTGGCATCAACGGCGGCGTCGTCCGCCGGAGCAGGGTCCTCCATTCCCTCGCCGGAAGACCCCCCGGGGTCACATGCCGTCAGCAGGCCCACGCCGAGGATGCCGGCGCTGAGTAGCGCGGTGGTCCGTCGTCCCATTGCTCTCCTCCAGTTCCTGACCGCCGGCCGTGGTGGCCGGACACTGTGGGATACGTGGGAGAGGGCGTGCAGGGATTGCCGGAGCCGACGATTCCTGTCGGCCGTCCAATCCCTTTGGCCGGCCCGGTCGTACCCTGGGGTATGGCAGCCGTGTCCCGCGCCGACCGGGCCGACGACGCCGCCCTGCTCGCCGGGCTGGCGCTGGACGATCCGGCGGTCTCGGCAGCCTTCGTGCGGCGTTTCCAGTCGGCGGTGTTCGGGATGGCGGTCAGCATCACCCGGGACGCGGCACTGGCGCACGACGTGTCCCAGGAGGTGTTCGTGCGGGTCTGGCGAGCCGCGGGCAGTTACGACCTGCGCCGTGCCTCGGTGCTGACCTGGCTGCTCACGATCACCCGCAACGCTGCGATCGACGCCGTCCGGGCCCGGCGCGCCGAGCCCACCGACGACCTCGTGCTGGACCGGCTCCTGCACGAGACACTGTCCAGCGCCCCGGACCTGGAGGAGAGCGCCGTGCACCGACTGGAGACCGAGCAGGCCATCCGGCGGCTGCACCGCATCGCGCCCGAGCAGGCCCGCGCGGTGGTGCTCGCCGTCGTCGGGGGTTGTACGGCGGCCGAGGTGAGCCACCGGGAACAGATCCCGCTGGGAACCGCCAAGACCCGCATCCGCACCGGGCTGCGCAGGCTTCGGGAGGAGATGGCGGTGGACCGTGGCTGAGCGACTGCACCCCACCGAGGATCAGTTGACCGACCTGGCCCTGGGCCACGCAGCGGAGGGCGAGCGCGACCAGGTCACCGCGCATCTGACCACCTGCCCCACCTGTCGCCGTGACTACGGTGAGATCGCCGACGCCGTCGAACTGGTGCTTCCGGCCGTGCCGCGCACCGCACCGCCGGCCGGTTTCGAGGACGGGGTGCTCGCGGCGCTGGCCCGGGGTCGGCAGAACTCGCAGAAGCAGGCCGCCGGCGAGCACCACCCGGAGGTTGTACCTGATCCGGCTGGCGAACCCGGCCCTGCCGTGCTCGCACACCGGCGAAGCCGGCGCCGGTGGTCGGTACGGTTGGCGGTGGCTGCCGGACTGCTCGGAGCAGCGGTGGGAGCCGGGGTGATGGCCGGACTCGGCGAGAGCGATGAGGAGATCCCGGCAGCCTCGAGCCGGTGGGAGCAACCCCTGGTGGATACCGGTGGGCAGGCCGTCGGCACGGTCACCCCCAGCAGGGCCGCGGACGGGCCGGTGCTCGTCGTACAGATCGACGACCGGGTGCTCACCCGGACCGACGGTCCGCAAGGGTATTCCTACACCTGCCGGTTGGTCCTGGCCGACGGCAGCACCCGGGACGTGGGCCAGTGGCGCCTCCGTGCCGATGGACCCAACAGTTGGGTGATCGCGATGCCCGACGAAGGGGTCGAGGCGGTCGAGATGGTCACCGAGGACGGTGCGGTCTGGTCCGTCGCCGAATTCTGATCGAGGCAATCCGTTCGGGTCCGGCAGTCGTATCCCTGACATGGACCTTGACGCCCACCTTGACCTGGACGCTGCGGCCGAGCGCCACCCCCGGGCATGCTTCGGCGCTTCCGCCCTGCTCCTTGCCCTGCTCGTTGCTCTGCTCACCGGGTGTGGCAACGGCGAGGCTGACGGCCCGTCCGGTGCGACCCAGCCGGAACCGGGGGAGGCAGGGGAGGAGGCCGCCGTGATCGTCATCGTCGACTTCGAGTATCAGATGCCGGGCGCGGTGCCGGCCGGCGGCCAGATCACGATCCGTAACGAGGACGGTGTCGGCCACACGGTCACCTCCGATGAGGCCGGATTGTTCGATGTCGATCTGGCGCCGGGAGAGGAAGTGATGCTCCCCGTGCCGGATGAGCCCGGGGAGTACTCGTTCCACTGCACCCCGCATCCGACGATGACCGCCACGCTGGTCGTGGAGTGAGCGAGGTGGCCGGCGCGAAGGACCGGGGCTACCGGACCGCCGGCCGCACTCCTGGCCGTAGAGGCGACCGCACCACTGGCCGCACGACTGGCCGCACGACTGGCCGCACCAGTGGCCGCACGACTGGCCGCACCAGTGGCCGCACGACTGACCGCACGACTGACCGCACCGGCGGCCCTCCAGACGGCAGCATCGCTGGCCGCGCCGCCGGCCGCACTCGCGCTCGCGGTGTCGAACCGGTGGTGCGCATCCTGGTGGCCGTTGCGCTCGCAGTGGATGCGTACGTGCACTTCACCCTCGCCGGGGCGATGCAACTGGCCGCACCGGAGGGGATCGGCGGGGCCGCGCTCTTCCGGATCCAGGGCGGCGCTGCGGCGGTGGCCGCGCTCCTGGTGCTGGTCGCGGGATCGCGGCTCGCCTATGCAGTGGCGGCGCTGGTGGCCCTGTCCGCACTGGGACCGGTGCTGCTCTACTCCTTCGTGAACGTGCCCGCTGTGGGACCGATCCCGTCCATGTATGACCCGACCTGGTATCCACTGAAGGTGCTCAGCGTGCTCGCCGCGGCGGTCGGGGTGCTGTTGGGGCTGTTCGGGTTCGCCGTGGCCGGCAGGCGGGCCGCGTCCGAACGCGTGTGAGGACCGAGGACGGCGCTGCGGCAGGGTTTTGCGACCCCCCGGCGCCTAGGGACCGCCGTCCTCGCGGGGTGGGTCGGCGGCGCCGGGCTGTGGCCAGCAGAATGAATGCGGTTCGGCCAGGCGAGGTTCGGTGGCGTGTTGTGCACGCTCGAGTTCCATGCTGTGTGCCAGCAGTTCGTCATAGTCCACCGCAGCGCCGCGTAGCAGTACCGTGACCACCTGCTCGGCCTCGACGTTACTCAGGTGCTCACCGGTCAGGACCCGGTAGTGCGTCAGGGAGGCGATGATGTCGAGTAGCAGTTCGATGTCAACGTCCTCGCGCAGGTGGCCGCGGTCGACCGCCCGGCGCAAGGTGGTGCGCACGGCCCGGCGGGACGGCTCGATCGCCACGCGCACGTACCGCTCGCGCAGCATCGGGTCCCGGGCGCATTCGGAGTACAGGGTGGTGAATACCTCCGGGGCGATCGTGCGGAACATGGAGAGGAAGATCGTGAGACTTTCCTCGATGCCACACAGGGTGCAGCCATCGTCGGGGGCGGTCGGGGGTTCCAGATGGGCTTCGATCGCGGCCAGTATCAGTTCTGCGCGGCCGGAATAGCGACGATAGATCGCCGGACGCGACGTCCCTGCGCGCTTGGCTACCTCTCCGAGCGTCACCCCGAGGTAGCCCACCTCGCGCACCAACTCCATGGCCGCAGCGGTGATCGCCGCATCGATCTGCGCATCGCGGGGCCGGCCGACCGTACGCGGGGCGTCTTCGGACGTCATGTGGCCATGTTACGTCGAGATTACGAGACATGTCGTAATAAAACCCCCTTGTGCAACCTGTGCCACTGCGCGTAACGTTCCGCAACGTAACGGAACGACCAGGGAGAGGAAGCGATGGGCTACCACTACGAGGAGCCACCCCGGGCCACGACGCGGCAGTGGCTGGGTCTGGTGCTCCTAGTGCTGCCGATGATCGCGGTGGCCAGTGACCTGACCGTGTTGTTCTTCGCGCTGCCGTCCCTGACCCAGGACCTTCAGCCCAGCGCGGGACAGGCGCTGTGGATCGTGCATGTCTACGGTTTCCTGATCGCGGGCTTCCTCCTTGTCGCCGGGCGGGTGGGGGACCGGATCGGCCCGAGGCGTCTGCTGCTGATGGGCTCGGCGGTCTTCGGTGCGCTGTCTCTTGTGGCTGCCATGTCCACCAGCGCCGCGATGTTGATCGGGGCGCGCGCCGCGCTCGGGGTCGCCGGTGCGACGCTGATGCCGTCGTTGTTCTCCCTGCTGCGCACGATGTTCGCCGATCCGGACCAGCGCCGGCTGGCGATCGCGGTGGTGTTCAGTTCCTTCACGGTCGGCGGCGCCATCGGCCCGCTCCTGGGGGGCGCGCTCCTGGAGTTCTTCTGGTGGGGCTCGGTCTTCCTGCTCAACGTGCCACCGATGCTCTTGCTGGTCATCCTGGGTACGGCGCTGCTACCGGAACGGGAGGTACGCAATCGCGCCCCGATCGAACTGCACAGCGTGATCCTGTCCGTCGCCGGCATGCTGGCACTGGTTTACGGCCTGCAGGGGCTCGTCACCCGCCAGGAGTCGGGAAGCGGGTCGGGGTGGACGTACCTGGTCGCCGTCGTCGCGGGTGCCGGGGCCCTGGCTCTGTTCCTGCGCCGCCAGGGCCGGCTCGCCGAGCCGGTCTTCGACCTGGGGCTGCTCCGGAACACCCGCGTGGGTGCGGCCCTCCTGGTCTTGCTACTGACCGGCGTCGCCGGCGTTGGCACGTTCTACCTCTTCACCCAGCACCTGCAGTTGGTGGTCGGACTGTCGGCATTGCATGCCGGACTGTGGACCCTGCCTTTCATCGTGCTCAACATCATCGGCGCCATGCTTGCCCCGAGGCTGGCCCGGTGGATGATGCCGCTGACGGCGGTGGCAGGAGGCCTCATTGTGGCCGCATTCGGCGCCCTCCTGCTGGCGTTGACGGCGACGCCGGACGCGCCCCTGCTGGCCCAGGTCGCCGGTATTGCCACTGTCGGTCTCGGTATAGGCCCGGCGATGGCGCTGCTATCGGACCTGATTGTCTCCAGCGCGCCGGAGCGCAAAGCCGGATCGGCCGCGGCGGCGCAGGAGGTCAGTGGGGAACTGGGCTCGGCCATGGGGATCGCGGCCGCCGGTGCTCTGGCCCTGGTGATGTACCGGACGTACCTGACCGGACGCGTTCCCCCGCACACCCCGCCGGAGGCGGCGGAGGCGGCCCGGGGCAGTGCCCACGAGGGCTTCCTCGCCGGCCGGGACTGGGCAGCAACGGCGCCTGAGTTACCCGGCCTGATCCGGGAGGCGACCGTCGCCGGACTGCAGGCCTATGCCGGGTTCGCCGCGGTGACGATAGCGATTGTGGCGGTCGGAGTGACGGTCGTGCGCGTGCGCACCAGCCGCCCTTCGGTTCCAGCAGATGGCTCCGCTCCAGCAGATGGCCTGGCTCCGGCAGTTGGTTCGGTTCCAGCAGATGGCTCCGCTCCAGCAGATGGCCTGGCTCCGGCAGTTGGTTCGGTTCCAGCAGATGGCTCCGCTCCAGCAGATGGCCTGGCTCCGGCAGTTGGTTCGGTTCCAGCAGATGGCCCCGCTCCAGCAGATGGCCCCGCTCCCGCAGGCAATTCTGCTCCAGCAGTCGTTACGGGGGCAGCGGCCCGGGCGAGCCGACCCGCTTCCCCTGTGGCGGTAGCGTCCGAGGTGTCCGTGGCCAGCGAACTCACCCCGACCCGAGATGGATCATGACTGTGCCCAGCGAACGTGCGTCGGGCACCGGGCAGGAGCGCAACTCAGGTACCGTCCAGCGGCTCGATGCGCTCGCGCGGCCGGCCCGTGACGAGCGCGTGCTGCCCTGCCAGGACCCCGCTCACCTCCACCTGTGGTTCGCCGAGGGTGGACACGAGGTGGAGCGAGCGAAGGAGTTGTGCCAGGAGTGCCCGATCAAGCAGGCATGCCTGCGTGGTGCAATGGACCGCGGTGAACCCTGGGGTGTGTGGGGCGGCGAGGTGTTCGTCGACGGGGAGATCGTTGCCCGCAAGCGTGGGCGTGGCCGGCCCCGCAAGAACGAGTCGCACGCCCCGTCGCGCCGCCGCACCCAGGCAGCCTGAGGACGAGCGCTCGCGATTGATGGACCGGGCTGCCGCGCGGCCAACTGAACGTGCTGGCCGCTCTCCGCGGTCCCGGCTCCGCTTCCGTCCCACATCCGCGCGATCGGGGCGATGTGCGCCTCGATCCGCTGCGGCGGGATGCGCCCGGCTGCACGCAGCGAGGCCCACCCGTGCCAGGTGGCCCGGAGCAACTCCGCGGACTCATCCGGATCCGCACCGCCGATACGGTCGGCGATCGCCCGGCGCAGGCTCATGAACGACTCGCGCAGTTCTCCCGGGGTGTTCGTGGCGGCGAAGGTCAGCGCGCTCGTGCGGGTGAACATCGCCTCGTACAGCCGCGCGTTCGTCGCGGTGAAGGCCAAGTAGGTCCGGCACAGATCCGCGAGCCCGTGCCGTCGCGACCCGTCGACGAACTGATCGGTGAGGGTCGTCAGTGCCTCAAACTCTCCCTTGGCGATCGCATCGATCAGATCCTGCCGGCCGGTGAAGTGCTGATGAATGACCGGTTGACTGTCATCGATCGCTTGCGCCACCCGCTTCGTGGTCACCGCCGACCAGCCCTCTGCGTCCGCGATCTGCAACGCAGCCGCCATCTGGTCCCGACGGGCTGTCTTCCGGCGCTCGCACGGGCCATCCGTCGGCGCCCTCATCCCAGCACCAGGCCCAACCCGCCGAGCACCATGACCGCAGCCGTGGCGCCGTGCATTCCGAGGGCTGTGCTCGTGCTACCTGCGCCTCGCAGCACAACGAGGGCATCGCTGGCGGGCACGATCGCCAAGGCCAGCATCGCCGCACCAACCACGACCGGGGAGGCGAGGAAGATCAGCACCCCGGCGACCACCCCGGTCGCCAGATCCCGGACCCCTTCAGTTGCAACCATGCGGTGGCCCCGACCGCGGGGATGACGGGTAGGCCGAAACTGGCCGCCATCGCCTGGGGAACCGCCAGGTAGGCGGCCCGATTCCCGAGATGCCGAATGCGCCGACCACGGCGATTGCGATGCCGACTGCGCGGCGCGGCCTCCTCCGGACCGGGCCCGACCCACCGGTCGCGATCTGTGCGGATCTAGTCCTGGGACCTGAGGAGGGCGCCGACGTCGGCGGCCACACGCTGCGGCTCTTGCCCCGCCACGGCGTGGGAGGCTCCGTCGTAGAACTCGACCGTGCCGTGAGCCAGGGTGGCCTCGGCCGTCTGTGCGACGGACTCGGCGTCGTGCACCACCGAGCCTCCGGCGATGATCGCCAGCACCGGCATCTGCAGGTCGCGCAAGGCCTCCTCGCTGATCCGCTCGGGGGCCGGGACCTTCGTGGCGAAGTGCACCTGACCGGCGTCGATCATCCGGCCCACGGCGAACTCCTCGGTGTCCTCCCCGCCGGCGATCCAGGAGTTGAAACCGTCGCGCCAAGACTTCGGGAGCCAGGGGATCGAGGCAGGGATGGAGCGCGCGACGAATCCGGGAGAGATGGTGCCGAAGGTGAACACTGGGTCGATCAGGCTGAGGCTGGCGACCGGTCCGGGGTGATGGGTGGCGTAGTTCGCTGCCGTCCAGCCTCCGACGGACAGCCCAACGAAGTGGAATTGGTCCTCCGGGAGCTGGTCCAGGGCTTGGTGCAGCCACAAGGCTTGCTCGGCATTGTCCTCGATCGGCCGCTCCTGCACGCTCATTCCGGGCTGCCCGAGCAGGTCCACGGTGTAGACGTCACCGAGGGCGAGCAGATCGGGCATGTTGTCCGCCCATGCGGGAGAGGCTGAGCCCTGGCCGTTGATCAGGATGAGCGGGTCACCGCTGTCGCCGGTGCCGGGGAAGTGGTACGCGCGCACCAGACCGAAGTCGGTACGCAGGTCGAGCGTGCGATCTGGTGCGGGCATCTCGGCCATCGCCTCGGCGTAGGCCTCCTGGAAGTGGTCATGACCTTCAGCGCTTCGCCAGTGACCGGCCGGGGACGGCGACCGGAGTGCGAACGTAGCGACGACCCCGATGGCAGCGACGACTACCAGGGCGATTCGAAGACGACGCCACCGGGGGCGGCGAGAAGGTGTGGACATATCGCTCCTAACCGATCGGTAAGTTCAGTCACCGTACGGTAGAATCTCAGAGCATGGCAAGGGATAAGTCCGACGGGTCGCGGGTACTGACCTTCACCGAGCAGGCGCGGCGCGAGCAACTCGTCGGCGTCACGATCGAACTCGTCGCCGAGCGCGGTTATGCCGGCACCTCCCTCGCCGGCATCGCGGCGGCGGCGGAGATCACCAAGGCGGCGGTGCTCTATCACTTCGGTTCCAAGGACGCCGTTGTGCAGGCGGCGCTGGAGTACGTGTTGGATTCCTTGGTCGCCGAGGTGGGAGAGGCGGTGGCGGAGGCTGAACCTGCGGACCGTCCCGCGGTCTACGTGCGTACGATGATCGCGCACCTGCATCGCCACCCCCGCCACATCCGCATGATGGCGGAGGCGTTGATCAACCAGCCCCGGGACCTCGATCGCGGTCGGCGTTGGCGGGACCTCGCGGCGATCATGGCCGAGGCCCGGCGTGACCGCAGGCGTCCCGGCGATGCGGACCTGCGCTCCCTGGCCATCATCGTGGGCGGCGGAATCGACGCGATCATGCGGGAGCGGCTGGTTGACCCTGCGTATGACACGGCCGGGGCGGCGCACGAACTGGTGCGGATGATGGAGCACCTCCTGTTCGACTGAGCGACGTGGCATACCGGGCCGACGCCATGAGTTCTGCGCGCTGGTCCGGACATGCTGCGCGCTTGGTCCTGGCAGCCAAGAGAGACACTCCGCGAAATCGGGTAATAGAGTGCCATACAACCGAGCATGCGGATGTAGAGTGCTGATCATGCCGTATTTCCGGATCAGTGAGGCCGCCGTTCTTCTCGGTGTCAGCGATGACACCGTGCGCCGATGGGTCGAGGAAGGGTTGCTGAGCGCATCCCAGGACCGTGCTGGACGCAAGGTGATCGACGGCGCCGAACTCGCTCGCCGAGCTGAGGAGCATGCTGCGCGACCGGCGAGCCTGGGGGACTCGGCGATCGGGTCCTCCGCGCGGAACCGGTTCACCGGACTGGTCACCCGGGTGCTACGCGACCAGGTGATGGCGCAGGTGGATCTGCAGTGCGGGCCGTTCCGGATGGTGTCGCTGATGAGCGCCGAGGCCGTCGATGACCTCGGCCTGGAGCCCGGCTCGCTGGCTACCGCCGTGGTCAAGGCGACCACCGTGATTATCGAGGCTCCGAAGGAACCGGCCTGATGCCTCGGAGCGGACTACTGGCTGGCGCCTTGGCCGCGGGTTTCACACTGGGCGCGTGCGGAACACTCGGGGCGAGTGACGAGGCCGACCCCGACCGTGACCTGCCCAACCGTGAACTGACCGTATTCGCCGCGGCTTCCCTGCATGTCGCCTTTACCCAGATCGGAGAGATGTTCACCGCTGAGCACCCCGACGTATCGGTGGCGTTCTCCTTTGCGGGATCTTCGAACCTCGTTGCCCAGTTGGACGCCGGGGCGCCTGCCGATGTGCTGGCCGCTGCGAACGAGGCGGCGATCGCCGACGCCGCGGCCAACGGCACGATCGAGGGCGAGCCGGTCCTGTTCGCCACCAACGTGCTCACCCTTATCACCCCGGCGGGGAACCCGGCCCGCGTGACCGGCATGAATGACAGCCTGGCCGGTGCCGACCTGGTGGTCTGTGCCTCCCAGGTGCCGTGTGGGCAGGCAACCGCCGCCGTGGCTGGTCTGTTCGACGTCGACCTGGTGCCGGTGAGTGAGGAGGGCAGCGTCACCGACGTGCTCGGCAAGATCACCTCCGGGCAGGCCGATGCCGGTCTTGTGTACAACACCGATGCCGCCTCGGCCGGGGAACGGATCGAGATCATCGAGGTCTACGACCAGCACGAGCGGGCCATCAACCACTACCCGATGGCTGTCACCACCGGCTCCGACCACCCCGACGTTGCGACCGCATGGATCGACTTCGTGCTCGGGTCGCAAGCGCAAGCGGTGCTGGACGAGACGGGCTTCGGCATCCCATGAGTCCGCAGCACCGGGCACCGACGAGGGCCCGAGGCTCTCGGCCGCCGGGCCATGGTGAACCGGAAACCGACCCGCGGCAGCGACGGGAGGTCCGGGCGGGGGACGGGGGAGCCGGCTTCGCCGCCGGTTTGCCGCGGTGGATCCTGCTTCCCGCGGCAGGTGCGGTATTGCTCATCGCGCTGCCGGTGATCGGCATGCTGGCTCGGGTGCCCTGGGCCGACCTGCCCGCCCTGCTCACCTCCGAAGCCTCACTGTCCGCGCTCTGGCTCAGTCTGCGCACCTCGGTAGCCGCGACGTTGGTGTGTGTGGTGCTCGGGGTGCCACTGGGGCTGGTGCTGGCGTGGGTGCGCTTCCCCGCAGCGCCGGTGGTGCGGGCCGTGGTGCTGCTCCCGCTGGTGCTGCCACCGGTGGTCTCCGGGTTGGCGCTACTGACCACGTTCGGTCGCCGCGGACTGATCGGGGAGCAGTTGCAGGTGCTCGGGGTCGACGTCGCCTTCTCCACGGCGGCGGTGGTGCTGGCGCAGGCATTCGTGGCGATGCCGTTCCTGGTGATCTCCATCGAGGGCGCTGCCCGCACCGCCGGTCGTCGGCATGAGGTGGTGGCCGCCACCCTGGGGGCCCGGCCCACCACGGTGCTGCGCCGGGTGACGGTGCCGCTGCTGGGCCCGGGGTTGGGCTCCGGCATAGCGCTGGCCTTCGCCCGCTGTCTGGGCGAGTTCGGCGCGACGCTGACCTTCGCCGGGTCCCTGCAGGGGGTGACGCGCACCCTGCCGCTGGAGATCTACCTGCAGCGGGAGGTCGACCCGGACGCGGCGATAGCGTTGTCCCTGGTCCTGATTCTGCTGGCTGCGGTCTTGGTGCTGAGTACCCACGGGCGTAGCCGCACAGCCGGTGCGCGAGGCACGCAGGTGATGCGATGAACTCGGGGGACGCGGCCAACTCCGGTGGCGCGATGAACTCGGCCGAGGCGGACTCGGGTGACGCGATGAGCGCCGGCAGAGCGATGCGCGCCGGGGATGTGATGCGCGCTGAGGATTCAGGCAGTGGCGGTGCCCCAGGATGCGCGGCGGTCAGAGGACCGACGGCGGGAGGCGGAAACCTCGCGACTCCACCGGCGTTATCAATTCACGCTGAGGTGTCCGAGCGCGAAGTCCGCCTGGACCTGGAGGTTCCGGCCGGTCAGATCGTGGCGCTGCTGGGCCCCAACGGCGCCGGCAAGTCCACCGCGCTCGCCTTGGCGTCGGGCACACTCCACCCCAGTGCGGGCACCGTGCATCTGGGATCGAGACAGGTAGCCGGCCAGGGCGGGTGGGTGCCCCCGCATCGGCGGGGCACTTCACTGCTCGCTCAGGAACCCCTGCTGTTGCCCCACCTGGATGTCCTGGCGAACGTGGCGTTCGGCCCGCAGGCGCAGGGTGCCGGACGCGCGCGAGCCCGCCAGATCGCAATGGCGCGATTGGCGGAGGTCGGGATCGCCCACCTGGCACACCGGCGCTCGGGGGAACTGTCCGGCGGGCAGCAACAACGGGTCGCGCTGGCGCGCGCGCTGGCCCCCGATCCCGAGTTGCTGCTCCTCGATGAGCCCCTGGGCGCGCTGGACGTCGAGGCTGCTGCCCAGATGCGTCAGGTGCTACGAACCTCGTTGCGTGAAGTCGGTCGCACAGCCTTGGTAGTGACCCACGACCTGCTGGACGTGCTCGCGCTGGCCGGTTCCGTCGTCGTCCTCTCCGATGGGCGGGTGGTCGAACAGGGGCCGACGCTGCAGGTGCTCGCCCGGCCGCGCTCGGAGTTCGCTGCTCGCTTCGCCGGGGTGAACATGCTCTCGGGCGTATGGGAGTCCCGCGACGCGATCACTCTGACCGGTGGTCTGGTGATCCACGGCATGCCCGACGGCGGTGAGACCGGGCCGGGCCGGCCGGTTGCTGCTGGACGAGCCGCTGCGGCGACCTTCAGCCCGCGTGCGGTCGCGGTGCACCGCGATGCTCCCGGGGGCAGCCCGCGCAACACCGTCGAGGTGCGGGTGGTCGGGATCGAGCAGCAGGGAGAACTGGTGCGGCTGCGCGCCCGGACGACGGCGGGTCTCACTTTGGCCGCCGACGTCACCCCGGCAGCGGTCGCCTCCCTGGGCCTGACCGTGGGTCAGGAGGTGACGTTCGTGATCAAGGCTGCCGAGGTGAACCTGTACGCCGCCTGA
Organism: Pseudactinotalea sp. Z1739; assembly: GCF_049725055.1. The sequence goes on from NZ_JBMPQA010000006.1 coordinate 58,026, forward strand.
GCGTTCGTTGTTGCGGCGGCTGCCATACCTGCTGCGTCTATGGGGCCTGCCGCGCCGGGGGTGCCAGCGGTTCCTGCTGTGCCTATGGGGCCGGCGGTGCCTGCGGTGGTTGCTGCGCTGCTGCACAGGCATGCCTCTGTCCCGGCCCTCGCGAGCCGGGTGCGGGGCGGGGTAGTCAGGTGTGCCATGTGACCTCGGTGGTGGTCACGGTGGCGGTCAAGTCCAAACTGTGCACATAGGTGTGGTGCCGGGGGCAGAGCAACGCCCCGTTGTCCAGGTTCGTCGGTCCGCCGTTAGCCCAGTGCTCGACGTGGTGGGCATCGCACCACTGCGCTGGGATCGTGCAGGCGGGAAAGGTGCACCGCTGGTCGCGGTGCCACAGGGCCCGGTGCTGTCCCTCGGTGAACAGGCGCACCTTGGTGCCCAGGTCCAGGATCTCCCCCTGCGAGCCAAGTACGGCCGGGATGACCCCGGCGTCGCAGGCCATCCGCCGAACGGTGCCAGGGGAGAGGACCTGCCCCGTGGCGGTGATGCCGGCACCCTGGGTGGTGCTGAGCAGATCTGCCAGTGGAATGGTGACCATCACCTGGGCCTTGGTCGTTTTCGGCACTCCGTCGGGGGCGGAGACTCCGCGCCGGATGACGGTCAGCAGTGCATCCGCGCGTCGTTGGGCCGGAGTGCGCGGATCCGGGGTGTCATCCTCACCTTTGACTGGGGCGGACAAGGCTGAGACAGCGGCATCGATGGTGGCGGCGGCTTCGGGCTCGACGACCAGGGCGTACTCGGTCATCCCGTTCTCGCGCGTGATGGAGTGCAGGGTGCGGAAGGCCCGGCCGCGTTCCTCCTCGCGTTCGGACTCGGTGGCCGGTTTGATGATGCGGCGGGCCTGGGACAGGATCGTGCGCAACTCGCGCTCGCTCCACCCTCGGCGCCGAACGATGGAGTTCGGATCGTGATCCCGGCCCAGTGGATCCCTGCTCATTCCGCGGGGACCGTGGGAGTCCTTGGCGCCCTTGTTGATCGTGCGCATGGTCGTGGCCAGCGCCTGAGGGGGTGAATGGGGCGCTACCTCGTTGTGGAACCGCACGATCGTGCCGGCCCGTGACGCGGCGAGGACTCCGGCGTCGAATGCGGCGACGGTCTCCTGCAGACAATCCGTTCGGTCGACACCCTCGGAGACCTGCTGGACGGCCTCTGCCAACCGGACGGTGTTCACGGCGTGCCCCACCGGCGGTGCGGGTGCCCGCTGGGCCTGGGCCTCGGACAGGTAGTCTGCCGGCGACAGGCACCGATCCTTGGGCAGGCCGCGCTTGAGCGTCTCGGCGGTGGCATGGACCTCTACGCGCGCGAGTTCGTGCCGCAGCCGGTTCACCGCACCGAGCACATCGACGAGGTCACTCTCCGTGGCTCGCCACCACTCGCCCTGAGCAAGGTCACTCAACTTCTCGGTGACCTGGCCCAGCACCGCTGGCGCCTGGGTCACCGGATCGGCGACGGAGGTGGTCGACATAGAACAACCGTACTAGCGGCCACTGACATTCCAGTTCGATGACCGGTCGATGGCGCTCATCCGAGCACCTCCCCCCGGCGTGGGTCGCCCGGGGCGCTCTCCGCGAGGAATCGGTGTCGGGTGTCCGGCAGCACCGGGTGGCGAGCGAGGATGCCGGTCCAGGCCGCCTCGTCGTCGATGTCGGCCACCGCGGGAGGCAACCGCCGTCGTGCTTGAACTCCCCAGCCCACCGGTACCGGCCAGCCGCCGGGTTCCCCAGAGCCCGCCGGCGCCGTTGACGCCCGCGGCGTAGGCGACCGGCGTCAGCATGGTCGGCTGCGAGGAGGATGACGACGTCATTGAGCAGCGAGCGGTCCTTGCGTTCGCCGAACACCAGAGGGTGATCGTCTTCAACGGGGCGAACGACAGTGCCCAACACCTGCTGCACATCCGGTGTGTCGGGCAGCATTGTGAGTCACGCCGGCCCGCGGTCGCCTCCCGTGGTTGCCTGCGCCAGGTGGCGCCGGTCTGAGCCATTCGCCCCGGTGGGTACGGTCGGACGCCCGCACGTGATGACTGGCCCGCACCAGATTCGCGATCGGACGGCCATGTCGCGGCGAGCGGGTTCGTCGATCAGTGCGCTGCACCCACCATAGAGTCGTACCGGCGCGGCACGCATGGCGCAGGTATTAGTCCATATGTCTTGACAAGGAATCGGGTGCTGGTCAGGATGAGTTACCACACACGCAAGGTGCCGGTTCCCAACAAGGACGGGGGAGACCTGTGACAGCACCCGTAGCGGACAAGGAGCGTCTGCGTTGGGGCCTCACACTGGTTCGGATGGGGCCGGCCCTGATGCTCCTGCTCCTAGCGATCGCGATGTCCATTCTCACCCCGGTGTTCCTGTCCGGGCGCAACCTGGGCAACATCGGCCTGGAGTCCTCGGTGGTGGCGCTGCTGGCGCTGGGTCAACTGCTGGTCATCATCACCGCCGGGATCGACCTCTCGGTGGGTTCGGTGATCGCCTTCGCCAGTGTGCTCGGTGCCTTGTGGGTCCGGGAAGCCAACATCGTGGAAGGTTGGTTGATCATCCCCAGCATGATCGCCGGGGGGATCCTCGCCGGCGCGGTCAGCGGCACCTTGTTCGTCAAAGGTCGGCTACCGCACCCGTTCCTGGCCACACTGGCGATGATGATGGTAGCCCGCGGGGCTGCACTGCTGATCTCCGAAGGCCGGCCGATCACCGGTATGCCCCCTGCCATCCTCGCCCTTGGCAGTCATCGCGTATTCGGCGTGCCCGTCGCGGTGTTCCTGGTGCTCGGCCTCGCGCTGCTGGTGCACATCCTGCTCTCCCGCATCACCTGGGGGCAGTGGATCTATGCGGTGGGTGCGAACAAGGAAGGTGCCAAACGAGTGGGGATCCCCGTGGACCGAGTGCTGATCTCGGTCTACGTGATCAGCGGCTTCTTCGCTGGCGTGGCAGCGCTCGTGGTCTCCGGGCAGACCAACTCGGCCTATCCCACGGCCGGGAACTTGCTGGAGCTGTCCGCTATCGCGGCAGTCATCATCGGGGGAGCCAGTTTCTTCGGCGGCCGGGGCACCGTGTTCGGGGCGCTAGTGGGGGCGCTCATCCTGGGCGTGATCCAGAACGGGCTGAACTTGCTCAACGTCGCCGCAGCTTGGCAGTACGTGGCGCTTGGCGTGGTGGTCATCATAGCCGTGGAGATGGACGTGGTCCGTCAACGCCTCGAGACCCGGCTGAAAACTGCGGAGGCTGAGCACAAACCAGTCGACCAGAAGGAAGTTGACCAGAAGGAAGTTGACCAGAAGGCGAAGTGACATGTCCGATGCCGTAGCAGCACCAGCCCCCGCAGAGTCCGGGCGCACTCCGCCGATCCTGGAAGTGCGCGGCGCCTCGAAACTTTTCGGGCCGGTGCGGGCTCTGGACAACGTGAGCATCTCGCTGGATGAGGGCCAGGTACTGGGACTGCTCGGCGACAACGGGGCCGGGAAGTCCACGCTGATCAAGGCCATCACCGGTGTACACCGGCTCGATGCCGGCAGGATCTACATCGATGGGCATCCGGCGGACATCCGCTCCCCGAACGACGCCCGGGCCCTGGGCATCGAAGCCGTGTACCAGGACCTGGCGCTGTTCGACAACCTCGGCGTGGTCTCCAACCTGTACCTGGGCAACGAACTGACTAAACCGCGTTGGCTGCGTGCCCTGGGTTGGCTGGACCGCAAAGCGATGGAAACCGAGGCCCGTCGTAAACTCGACTCCCTGCAGGTGCATCTGCCGAGTTTTAGCTCCTCGGTGGGCCTGATGTCCGGGGGCCAGCGGCAGGCGGTAGCGGTGGCCCGCGCAGTGGCGTTCGCCACCCGGGTGCTGATCCTCGATGAGCCGACGGCGGCGCTCGGGGTCCGGGAGACGCGCAACGTGCTGGACACGATCGCTGAACTGCCGCGCCGGTACAACGTCTCGATCGTCCTCATCTCCCACAACATGGATCACGTGGTCGAGGTGTGCGACAAGGCAGTGGTGATGCGACAAGGCGGTGTGGTCGGCGAGGTCGTGCCCACCGCAGAGACGATGGAGGAAATGGTTTCACTGATCGTGGGTGCGAGAACCCACAAGGAGGAGTAGATCATGGCGTCAAGAAACAAGAAATGGCGGGTGGGTGCAGCCTTCACCGCCGCTGCGGTCCTGACACTGAGCGCCTGCGGTAACGGAAATGGCGACGGCGGCGACGATGATGCGCTGAACGTCGCCGTGGTGCTGAAGACCACCACCTCCCCGTACTGGCTGCAGGTGATGGGCGGGGTGGAAGATGCCGCGGCCGAACACGGAGTGAACGTCACCGTGGGTGGCGCGACCCAGGAGACCGAGGTGCAGGAACAGATCGACCGCATCCAGGCGGACCTGACGAACCAGCCCGACGTGCTCGTGGTCTCTCCCACCCAGGCAGAGCAACTCCAACCGATCCTGCAAAGCGCCGTGGACGAAGGCACCCCGGTGGTACTGCTGGATACCAACATCGAGGGGTGGGACGGAGCGGAAACCTTCATCGGTACCGACAACTGGGACCTTGGTCAGGCAGTGGGCGAGTTCCTTCTCGATGAGGCGGGCTCCGGGGAATTGCTCACCATCCGCGGTGTGGCCGGTAACCCCTCCACCGACAACCGCATCGACGGCGCACTGGAGGTGCTGCAGGGCACTGACTTCAACCTCGTGGCGGATCTCGGAGCCGACTCCGACCGTGCGCAGGCTCGCGCCGTCACCGCCGACGCCCTGCAGGCCAACCCCGAGCTGGACGTGATCTTCGCGGCCAACGACGACATGGCTCTGGGTGCCATCGAGGCCGTTCGCGGAGCGGGCCTGGACCTCGATGACTTCTTCATCGTAGGCGTGGACGGGACCGGCGATGCGATCGACTCCATCATCGCCGGTGAACTGGACGCCACCATGGCCCAAGGCGCTTACGAGATGGGTGCTCGCAGCATCGAGGAAGCCATCCGGGTGGCAGCCGGTGAAGACGTGGAAGCCGAGATCGCCATCGACACCACATTGGTGACAGCCGAGAACGCCGAGGAGTTCGCGGCCGCGCTGGAGGAGCAGGCCGCGGAATAGCAGCCCGCGGAATAGCAGCCCGCGCTGCAGCAGGTTCATCGAACCCGGCCGGGATCATTGCCGTGTGGTCCTGGCCGGTGCGCACCTGCTCGCTGCGGGGGTGCACCTGAGTCGCCGGGGGCGCACCAAGGGCCTCGGAGTGTATTCGGCACATGCGGGGCGTTCGTGAGCGCGCGATATCAGGACTGGGACACCCTCCGCGCGCTCTGGCCTGGCGTGCGTCGCTCATCATCAGCGCAGCGGAGCGCGTGCTCGGGCGGTGAACGCCGCACCACCATGACCGCGTCGCCTTGCAGGACCGAGGGTCACCGCGCCACCCGGACCGGTACTGCTGAGTCCAGCGATGCCTGCGCGGCGTCGGCGACACGCCCAGCGTCCACCGCCTCATGGGGAGGGCAGGGATTGGCGCCGGAGCCGCGCACCAACGCTACGAACGCCGCCATCTCCGCCGCGTAGGCGTCGGCGAATCGTTCGTGGAACGTGGTGTGCACCTGGCCGGCGGGGTAGACGAAGCCTGGCTCGGCGCTTCTGCCCGCATAACTGGCATCCAGGCCGACTTGGATGGTACCTACGGACCCGTGCAGTTCCAGCCGTACATCATGCCCCGCGCCGTTGTGCCGGGTGGCCGAGACCGTGGCCAGGGTTCCGTCTGCGAACGTGGCCAGCGTGACTGCCGAGTCCACGTCCCCGACGGAGCCGATAGCCGGATCGCCGTTGTTGGAGCCGCGGGCATAGACCTCCATGATCCGCTGCCCGGTGATCCACTGCAGGATGTCGAAATCGTGCACCGAGCAGTCCCGCACCAACCCACCGGAGGTGGCCAGGAACGCCACCGCTGGGGGGAACTGATCGGCGGTCACCGCTCGGACGGTGTGTAACCACCCCAGTTCTCCCGCCCGGTACGCCCGTCGGGCCTCCTGGTATCCGGGATCCAAGCGCCGCTGGTGACCGACCTGCACGGTGGCCCCGGACGCGTCGATCACCTCCAGCACCGCCAAGGCTTCTGCGGTGGTCCGCGCCAGGGGTTTCTCGCAGAACACCGCAGCCCCGGCCGCTGCTGCCCGCTGGACCAACGGCGCGTGCTGGTCGGTGCCCGTCGCGATCACCACGCCGTCAAGATCTCGGGCGAACAAGGCCTCTGCGTCTGCCACCGCTGAGCAGCCCAGGTCGACGGCGACCTGCTGCGCCCGGGCAGGCTCGGCGTCGGCAATCAGCACCTCCACCTCTGCCAGGGCACGCAGGTTCGCCGCGTGCAGCGTCCCGATCCGTCCGGCTCCGAGCAGCCCGATCGTGGTGGCCACCATGTGTCCTCAGCCGTCGAACGGCAGACGAGGGTCGATCTCCTGACCTTCCCAGGTGCGCCGGATCCACCCGTGGTGCGGATCGTCGCTGATCAACCACGCCCGCAGCGGGCCGGGGCCGGCCATCACGTTCAGGTAGTACATGTCGTGCCCCGGCGGCGTCATCGCCGGCCCGTGCCAGCCATAGGGCACCAGCACCACGTCGCCGGTGCGCACCTCGGCGGTGACGTCGATCTCCCGGTCGTCCGAGGCGTACACGCGCTGATACCCCATCAGGTCCGGCCCGCCCTCCTCGGGCGGGGGGACAGGCATGCCCTCGGCGGACTGCATCTCGAAGTAGTAGATCTCCTCCAGCGCGGTCTCGCCGTCGGTCTCCTCATCGTGTTTGTGAGGGGGATAGGACGACCAGTTGCCCGCCGGGGTCAGCACTTCGCACACGATGAACCGGTCGGCATCCAATGCGGCCGGGGTGCCGAAATTGTGCACCTGGCGCGAGGCCGCACCTGCCCCGCGCAGTTCCACCGGCACCTCAGCCTTGCCCACGTGCCGGACCGGGTACTCCACGGTGGCGGTGGCCGAGGCGACGGCCACCCGACCGCCATCGGCTGAACCGATCCGCACCTCGGTGCCGATACCGGCGTACAGCACATCGGTGGGGCCGTGGAACACCGACGCGCGGCCTTCCAACTCAAACCGCGCCCCTTCCACCTGCACGTCGAAGGAACCACTCAACGGCAGCACGAGCCGCTCTTCGTTCTGGGCACCCAGATGCACGTGTCCGCCGGGGGCGATCTCCGCGCTACGGATGCCGGTGTGCTCCCACCCTGGCACCTGGACGACCGAGTCAGCCGTACCCAGGTCGAGAGCCCAGGGGCCGTGACCGGTGCTACCTGCGGGGTGGAACCAGGGCCTGGTCTGTGCATGGGGCATAGCGAATCCTCACTTTCGTGCTCGACGGTCCTGCCGGCTGGTCAATCCACCAAGGTGATGTCGAAGGAGTACCGGTCTGCCCGGTAGAGGTGGTGCCCGTGCTCCACCGCGATGCCACGGCTATCCAGGGCGGTGCGTTCCATCATCACCAAGGCCGAACCGCGATTGCACTGGAGCAGTTCAGCCTGCTCGGTGCCGGCGGTGGTGGCGCCCACCCGCTGATGGGCCATCCGGAAGTCGATCCCGGCCTTGCGCAAGATGTTGTACAAGCCATCCTGCTCCAAGGACTCCTTGTCCAGGTGCGCGACACTACTCGGCACCCAGTTCTCCATGACCGCCAGCGGCTGGCCGTCCGCCCTCCGTAACCGGCGCAGATGACACACTTCATCGCCGGTGGCGATTCTCAGCGGTTCGGCGATCTGGGCCGGCGCGCCGATCCGTTCCAACGACAGGACCGTCGTCTGCGGGTTTGCTCCTTCGGAGACCAGGTCATTGTACAAACTTGATAAGCGCAGGTCGCGCCGCACCCGGGGGCCGATCACCTGGGTGCCCACACCGCGGCGACGCACCACCAGCCCGCTACGGACCAGTTGGTTCATCGCCTGACGCATCGTGGGCCGGGACAGGTTGTATCGGTGCGCGAGGGCCACCTCATTCTCCAGTTTGGTGTCCGGAGGCAGGGTGCCGTCGCGGATGGCGCTCTCGATGGCCGACGCGACCTGGTGATACAGCGGCACCGGGGAGGAGCGGTCCAGATCGATCTCGAGTGAGGCGGGCACGGGGCGTCTCCTTTGCACCTTGGTTAGTTTGTCATGACAAGTCGGGCGTGTCATAACACCTGAGGAACGCGCGCTCGGAAGGACGATGCTATTCGCCGTTCCCCTGTTTGTCTTGACAATAGGACAGCCTTCTCGGAAGACTGGAACCTGCAGGCCAACTCGCGGGGCCGCCGAACGGGCCTCTCGCTGTAGCCGCGGCTGGAGGAGGACAATGACGCACACGCCCACCCATATGCCCCAGGTCGCCGAGGACGGTACCGAGGCGCCGTCGCTGATCGGCACCGCACCGGACTCCTGGGGAGTGTGGTTCGCCGAGGACTCCAGCCAGACCCCCTGGAACCGCTTCCTCGACGAAGCAACCGAAGCCGGCTACCGCATCATCGAACTAGGTCCCTACGGTTACCTGCCCACCGACGCTTCCCAGTTGAAGGACGAACTTGCCGCGCGGGATCTGAAGGTGAGTGCCGGCACGGTGTTCACCGCGTTCCACCGCACTCACACGGATGAACGCCGGGCCACGTGGTACCAGGCCAGGCGCGTGGCCGAACTCACCCGCGCGGTGGGCGGGGAACACATCGTGGTGATCCCGGCGATGTGGCGCGATGACGTCACCGGCGAGCCCGTGGAGGATGAAGACCTCAGCACCGACCAGTGGCAGCGATTGTTCGATGGGCACAACGAACTGGGCCGGGTCCTGCATGAAGAGTACGGCCTGCACCAGCAGTTCCACTCCCACGCCGATGCGCACGTGTGCAGCCAGCAGCAGATCGAGCGCTTCATCGAAGGTACCGATCCGGACTTGGTCAGTATCTGCCTGGACACCGGGCACGTCGAATACGGGGGTGCCTCATCGGCTGACCTGATCCGCCGTTATCCCGACCGGGTGGGGTACCTGCACCTCAAGCAGGTCGATCCCACGATCATGGAGGTGGTGCGCCGGGACAACCTCACCTGGGCCGAGGCGAACAAGGCCGGGGTGATGGTCGAACCGCCGGCGGGCGCTCCCGACCTGGCCGTGGTGATCGAGGAACTGGAGAAACTGGGCCGCGGGTTCTACTGCATCGTGGAACAGGATATGTACCCGGTGGCCTCCTTCGACATACCCCTGCCGATCGCTGCCCGCACCCGCCGGTACTTATGCGGCTGCGGCTCCCGGACCCGGATCCGCTAGGAGCACGCGTGACTTACGACCTCATCACCACTGGCCGCATCAGTGTGGACATCTACCCCGATGACATCGGCGTGCCATTGGAGGATGTGACCCGGTTCCGTAAGTACCTGGGCGGCTCCTCCACGAACGTGGCGGTGGCCGCCGCTCGGCACGGCCGGCGCGTTGCCGTCATCACCCGCACTGGCGATGACCCGTTCGGGGTCTACCTGCGCCGCGAACTACGGCGCTACGGCGTGGACGACCGGTGGGCGACCGCCGTGCCCGGGCTGCAGACCCCGGTGACGTTCTGCGCGATCCAACCCCCGGAGGACTTCCCGCTGTACTTCTACGGCCGCAGCCCGTCGGCGCCGGACTGGGAGATCGCCGTCGATGAGGTGGATTATCACGCGGTGCGGCACACCAGCATCTTCTGGTCCACCTTGACCGGGATGGTGCGACCCGCCTCCCGTGAAGCACAGGTCGCGATGCATCAGGCCCGTCCTCGCGATGAACTCATCGCCGGGCAGCAGACCATCCTGGACCTGGACTACCGGCCGATGTTCTGGGACTCGGTGGACCAGGCCCGCGAGCAGGTGATGCGCATCCTGCCCTCGGTGACGGTGGCGGTGGGTAACACCGAGGAATGCGCCGTGGCGGTCGGTCCCGGCAGCGCCCACGACCAGGCCGACCGGATCCTGGAATCCGGAGTGCGACTGGCCGTGGTCAAACAGGGATCCGAGGGCGTCATGGCCGCCACCGCCGAGGAACGCGTCACCTCCAAGCCAATCCAGGTGGAGACCGTCAACGGGCTGGGCGCCGGGGACTCCTTCGGCGGGGCGCTATGCCACGGGCTGTTATCCGGCTGGCCCTTGGAACAGATCTTGGACTTCGCCAACGCCGCCGGCGCCCACGTCGCGGGGCAGATCGCTTGTTCCGAAGCGATGCCCACGTCCACCTGCATCTACCAGATGTTGCGCGACGCCGGACGCGCCGTCCCGGACCGGCCGCCGGCCGAGCCCGCCCGGAAGAAGGAATGACCGTGGCCCAACCGGCGCGAAGCGGGAGTTGCGACCCAAGACGGTATGAGCATCTGACCGACCTGCGTGTGCAGGACCCCGACTCGGTGCTGCGTGTCGCCCGTGCCCGGCGCCGCCACCCCGGCCCACGCCGGGGCAAACAGGTCTTCATCATCGCCGCCGACCATCCGGCCCGCGGCGCCCTTGGGGTGAACGGTGACTCCTTCGCCATGGCCGACCGGCGGGAGTTGCTGGACAGGCTGTGCACCGCCCTGGCAAGCCCCAAGGTGGACGGGGTGCTGGCGTCCCCGGACGTGCTGGATGACCTGCTGTTACTCGGCGCGCTGGACGGCAAACTCGTGTTCGGCTCAATGAACCGCGCCGGCCTGCCCGGACTGGTGAATGAGATCGATGACCGGTTCACCGCCCACACCGCTCCGGCCTTGGCAGAGATCGGTGCTGACGGCGGCAAGATGCTCACCCGCATCGCCTACGACGAGGAACACACCACCTCGCTCTTGGAGGCCACCGCCCACGCCGTCGACGACCTGCACCGGCACCGGCTGCTGGCGATGGTGGAACCGTTCATCGCCGTCAAACGCCAGGGCCAGGTGGTCAACGACCTGTCCACCGATGCGGTGGTGCGCTCGGTAGCCATCGCCCAGGGGCTCGGGGCGAGTACGGCCCGGACCTGGCTGAAACTGCCCGTGGTACCGGATATGGAACGGGTAATGGCCGCCACCACCCTGCCCACCGTGCTGTTGGGCGGCAGCGCGGCCGGGCCCACTGAGGACATCCTGGACACGTGGCGCCCGGCCCTGGCGCTACCCGGGGTGCAGGGCCTGACCGTGGGCCGGGCCTTGCTCTACCCCGAGGATGGTGATGTGGCCGGCGCGATCGACACCGCCGCGTCGCTGTTGCGCGACGACTCCGTGGAGAAGGAGACCCCTGAATGAGCACCCGCATCATGACCGTGGCGCAGGCCGCGGTGGAGTTCCTGGCCAACCAATGGACTGTCGACCTTATCGATGGTCACCGCACCGAGGTGCGCACCATCCCAGGCATGCACGGCATCTTCGGGCACGGCAACCTCGCCGGTGTGGGCCAGGCCCTCAAGCAGGTCCAGACCCATGCTCCCGGGCTGATGCCGTTCCACCAGGGCCGCAACGAACAAGCCCTGGTGCATCAAGCCACCGGCTTCGCCCGGCACACCCGTCGGCGCCAGACCTACGCCGTGACCGCCTCGATCGGACCGGGCAGTACGAACATGATCACTGGTGCGGCGGTGGCCACTACGAACCGGCTACCGGTACTACTGCTACCTTCCGACGAATTCGCAACTCGCGCCCCGGACCCGGTCCTGCAACAACTCGAACTGCCCCACGACGCGACCATCGCCTGCGCCGATCTATTCCGGCCGGTGAGCAGGTTCTTTGACCGGGTGGAGCGGCCCGAACAGGTGTTCAGCGCCCTGTTGTCCGGGATGCGGGTGCTGATGGACCCGGCTGAGACCGGCACGGTGACGATCTCACTGCCCCAGGACGTGCAGGCCGAACGGATCGAGGTACCGGATGAGTTCCTGGCCCCCCGGCAGTGGCGCATCCGCCGCCCCGACCCCGAACAGGTGGATATCGAGGCCGCGGTGGACCTGATTCGTGGCGCCCACCGGCCGCTGATCATCGCCGGTGGCGGGGTGCACTACGCGTTGGCGACCGACACACTGCGTGACCTGGCCGAGGTCACCGGCATCCCCGTCGCCTACACCCAGGCGGGTGTGGGCGTGATCGACTGGGACCATCCACAGGCCCTGGGGGCGGTCGGTGCGACCGGCTCCACCGCGGCCAACGCCTACGCCGCACAGGCCGATGTGGTGATCGGTATCGGGACGCGGTACTCCGATTTCACCACCGCCTCCAAGACACTGTTCCAGAACCCCGCGCTGCGGTTCGTGAACATCAACATCACCGGCTTCGACACCTACAAACTCGGGGTGTCGGTCCCGATCATCGCCGACGCGGGAAAGACGATCCCGGTTCTGCGGGCGGCACTGGGCTCCGTGGGTTACCAAGTAGGACAGCAGACGGCGGAACTCATCCGGGCAGAGAAACAACGCTGGGATGCCACCGTGGACGAGGCGTTCACCATCCAGGACCAGCCGCTACCCGCCCAGAGCCAGATCATCGGCGCGGTGAACCGGGCCATGGCGGATGAGGACGTGGTGATCTGCGCCGCCGGTTCCCTCCCGGGGGACCTGCACAAACTCTGGCGGATCAAGGACCCCTACGGTTACCACGTGGAGTACGCGTTCTCCTGCATGGGTTATGAGATCGCTGGCGGCCTGGGTGTGAAACGGGCCGCGCTCGCCGAAGGCTCCGGGCGGGACGTGGTGGTCATGGTGGGGGACGGGTCTTACCTGATGATGCACACCGAACTGGTCACCGCTGTGGCCGAACGGATCAAACTGATCGTGGTGCTCCTGCAGAACCACGGATTCGCCTCGATCGGATCCCTGTCGGAGACCGTGGGCAGCCAACGGTTCGGCACCAAGTTCCGCTACCTGGACCCCCAGCGCCACTCCTTTGAGGACGGTGCTGAACTGCCCGTGGATCTGGCCGCCAACGCCGAGTCGCTGGGCGTGCAGGTGATCCGCATCGACCGCGGACCGGGCGCGATCGACGACCTTCGCCGGGCCGTGGACCACGCCAGGTCGCTACCGGAGGACACCGGTCCGGTGCTCATCCACATCGCCTCTGACCTGTACCAGGGAGCGCCCGACTCCGAGGCCTGGTGGGACGTGCCCGTGGCGCAGGTTTCCGACCTGGACACCACCCAGGCTGCTCACGTCACCTACACCCAGCAGAAAGCCCGCCAGCGCCCGCTGCTGGGCCCCAGCGCCACCGCAGGAGAAACCGATGCCATCCACTGAGGGACGCACCGATGACGAGGTGCAGCCACCCCCTCAGGTGCGCGCCGAGCGGCAGCCAGCACCGGCAGAGTCCACCGGGCGACCGGTATCCGAGCGCGATCTGCGAGTCGCGGTCGTCGGCACCGGGCGGATGGGGACCAATCACGTCGAACGGATCGCCGGAACCACTCAACGTGCGATAGTCAGTGCCCTGGTGGATGTGGACGCCGACCGGGCCCGCTCCGTGGCAGCCAGAGCCAGCGCCCGCCAGCAGGTTCAGCCACGGGTGTTCGGCACTATCGACGATCTCGTCGCCGCCGACTGTGCAGATGCGGTCGTGCTGGTGACTCCCGGGTTCCTGCACGAGGTGGCCCTGCTGCAACTGATCGAGGCGGATCTACCGGTGCTGTGCGAGAAGCCCCTGACCCCGGCTGCCGAATCAGCACTGCGCGTGCTGCAGGCCGAGGAACGCAGCGGCCGGCGCACGATCCAGGTGGGCTTCCACCGACGATTCGACACCGAATACCGCCAGTTGAAGCAGGTCATCGACTCCGGACAGTTGGGTCGGCTGCTGATGCTGCACTTCCAGCACCGCAATCCTGCGGCTCCGCCAGGGTTCACCGAGGAGATGCTCATCAACGACTCCGTCGTGCACGAATTCGACGCGGTGCGGTTCTTCACCGGGGAGGAAGTGACCTCAGTGCAGGTGCGCACCAGTCGCAGCACCCGCAAGGGCGCCATGCGTGACCCGCAACTGGTGCTGTTGGAGACCTCCTCGGGTCTGCTCGCCGATGTGGAGATCTTCATGAACTCCGGCCTGGGATACCAGGTGGAGGCGCAGGCGGTGTTCGAGAACGGGGTCGTGTCCGCTGGGTACGCCACCGGCATGCAGGTCACCTCCGCCCAGCAGGAGTCCCGGGCGATCTCGCAGAACTTCTACGACCGGTTCGAGGTGGCCTACGACGCCGAGATTCAGCAGTGGGTCGATTCGGTACGTGCCGGAACCACCTCCGGGCCCACCGCCTGGGACGGCTACGCCACGGCAGCGTGCTGCGAGGCCGGGGTGACCTCCCAACAGTCCGGACGGATCGAACCAGTGCGGCTCGTCGAACAACCCGCCTTCTACCGATGACCCGGCGCACGCGGGTCGGGATCATCGGCGGTGGGCGCATCGGCCAGGCGCATGCCCGGTACCGGCCAACCAGCTGACCTCTTAAGGTCCTCCGGATCCGCCAGACCTGGTCGCCGCCGCGCCACGGACCCCCATCACCGCCGGCCCCGTGACGTGCCGTCGTCGCTGACGCCATGGGTGCCATCACTGGGACCGTGAGCCGGAGCAGCGACCATCGAACGGTACGTGCCGATGCCGCCGCTGAGCCGGACCCAGCAGCGCTACCGCCGGCTGCTGCGCACCCTTGGGGCGTACCGGCTCACGCTCGGTCAAACCCGCCGCTCATCGCCTACGTGGGCGACCAGGCCGACTTGGCGTTGGATCTGGCCCCGCGACGTCGGTGCGGACACCTGAGGGGCTAAAGGCTACGAACTGGAGGGCGCGTTGGCTTCGTCGGCGGAGTAGGAGTAGACCTCCTGGCCCTTGATGAACACCCGCTGTGCGCGCTGCATGACATCGAGCGGGTCTCCGCTCCACAGCACGATGTCACCGTACTTGCCCTTGGCCAGGGATCCGACCTTGTCGTCGATGCCGATGACCTTGGCCGGGTTCAGTGTGATCGCGCGCAGCGCCGTGTCGCGGTCCAGGCCTTCCTTCACCGCGAGCGTGGCCTGGTGCACGAGGAAGTTGATCGGGACGACCGGGTGGTCGGTGATGATGGAGATCGTCACTCCGGCCCGGGCTAGTTTGGCGGGGTTGGCCAGGCTGCGCTCGCGCAACTCCACCTTCGACCTGCTGGTGAACAGCGGCCCGATGAGCACCGGCACACCCCGCTGCGCGATCTGCTTGGCCACCAGGTGTGCTTCGGTGCCATGGTCCAGGACCAGTTCGTACCCGAACTCCTCAGCCACCCGCAGTGCGGTGGCGATGTCGTCAGCGCGGTGGGCGTGCTGGCGCCACGGGATCTCCCCGGCCAGCACCGAGGCGACCGCCTCGTGGGTGAGGTTGCGTGCATCGAAGTCACCCTTGGCCGCTTTGCGCTTGGCCACGTAGTTCTGCGCCTCGACGAACGCCTGCCGCAACACCGCGGCGGTGCCCAGCCGGGTCGAGGGCATGGTCTTCTTGTCCCCGTACACCCGCTTCGGGTTCTCACCCAGCGCCGACTTCAGTCCGGCGGGAGAGCGCAGCACCATCTCATCGACCACATCCCCGTGGGTGTGGATCGCTACGCACAAGCCGCCGACGACGTTGCCCGAGCCGGGATTGACGCACACCGCGGTGACGCCGCCGGCCAGGGCGTCGGCGAAGCCCGTCTCCTTGGGGTTGATGGCATCCAGTGCCCGGACCTGGGCGGTGACCGGGTCGGTCATCTCGTTGACGTCGCTACCGGCCCAGCCCTCGGCCTCCTCGTGCGTACCCAGGTGCGTGTGGGCATCGACGAAACCGGGCAGCACCCACTGTCCGGTCGCATCGACCACCTCGGCGCCCCGCGGGACCTTCGCCTTCGGCCCGATCGCGCTGATCACCCCGTCGGTGACCATCACCGTGCCATCGAAGGGCTCAGCGTCAATAGGCAGGACATGTCCGCCGGTGAAAGCAATCGTCGTCATGCTCCCACCCTGCCATGGTCCGTGCAGCGGCTACTGCTCCAGGACGGGCGGCCCGTTGCCTGCCGTCGAGTCTTCGTTGCCGCCCGCGTCGTCGTCAGGGTCTTCTCTTTCGACACCGATCGTCGCGGAGGTCAGTAGCGCCGCAATGGCCCCGACCGCCACCAGAATGGGCGCGAACGCCGCGGTCACGGCGGTGATGGCCACGCCTACCGTCAGAGGGATCTCCAGCAGGGTGCGCCCCTCGGGGTTCTTGATGAACACCCGCCGGACGTTGCCTTCGGCGACGAGTTTCTTCACCTGGTCGAGAAGTTCGTTCCCGGAGACGGTGAACTCCTCGTACCAGGTCTTCTTGGCCTTGGCCGAGTCGTCCTTGGATTCGTGTGTGTCAGCCATGTGTGGTCTCCTCCTGAGGTGAGCGGTGGTCCGGTGGCCGTATTCGGCTCGTCCCCTCTCCGTCGTCGTCATTGTCCTGCATCGGCACCCGCACGTATAGTGGATAACCCCCGGGTGCGACGACGGCCGGGGTGCGAGGATGGGCCCATGGCAACGAGGCTGGGGGAGAGTCCCTGTGGCATGGTCTTCGGCTGCCGGGTGGGCATCCATGAAGCGTGTCGTTCCGCCGGATCCGAGATGGCGGTAGCGCGGTGCGGGTGACCTGGGCGCAGGCGTTGGCCTGGCGAATGGCTCGGCAGCTGCTCGCGCCGGCGGGTCGGCTTCGGGCCGACGAGGTCGTGGGCCGTTTGGGTGCCATCCCGGCCTGGTCCGGTAACCCTGGGTACGCGGTGCGGGTGCGCCAGACCGAACCGGAACCGGACGAACTCGATCGGGTCCTCGCCCAGGGCCGTGTGGTCAAGGTGTTCGCGTTCCGAGGCGGCACCTACCTGATGACCCCCGCGAGCGCGGCCGTCTACCTGGCGCTGCGATCCGCGAGCCGGATGTGGGAGCGCCGGAGCTGGCGCGACCACTACCGGGTGGAGCCGGGGGAGTGGCCGGCGCTTCGGGCAGCGGTCCGCGAGGCCCTGGCTGATGGGCCGCTGACACCGGATGAAGTCGCCGCGGAGGTCACCACGAGCGCTAGGTTCGCCCACCTCGGACCGGCACTCTCGGCCGCGAACACCTTCCTCAAGCCCTTCTTCTGGCAGGGCGACGTGTGTTTCGGCCCCACCAGGAACGGACAGGCCACCCTCCAGGCGCTCGCACAGAACCGGTACTGGCCGGGTCTGCCGGAACTGCAGGAGGCGGGAAGGCAGGCGGTCCTCGCCTACCTGTCCGCCTACGGCCCGACGACGCCCGAGCGGGTGCACTACTGGCTCGGGGAGGGGCTTGGCACCGGCCGTCAGCGCATCGCAGGGTGGCTCGCCGGCTTGGGTGAGCAACTCACCGAGATCGAGGTGGAGGGTGAGCCCGCGCTGGTGCACACCGACCACGTGGAGGACCTGATGGCCGCCAGCCCTACCGGTGCGGTGCGCTTCCTCACCGGTCACGACCAGTGGGTGCTCGGCACTGGCACAGCCGACGTCCACGTGGTCCCGCCCGAACACCGGCCCGCCGTCAGCCGCGGAGCGAACCTGGTGATCACCGGTGGTGTGGTCTGCGGGACCTGGCGGCTCGCCGGTGATGGGCCCGCGGTGTCCTGGTTCGACGGGGCGGACCGATCACCCCCGGAACTGGCCGAACAGTCGCTGCGGGTGCGGGAACTCCTCGGCTAGACCCCGGGCGGTGGGCGGCGCCGTTATTGGGCCTTGGTCCCGACATCGGTGATCCCCTGGCCGAGCAGTTCCAGGGCCCTGCGGGTGGTGGCGTCCAGGATCTCCTCGGCGTCGCCGTCGAAGTGATGCTGCTCGCAGGTGGTGCCCTCCGGGGTGTGTACGGCGATGAACACCGTCCCGACCGGCTCACCCTCCTGCTCGTCGGGCCCGCCGACACCGGTCACGCCCACGGCACAGTCTGCCCCCAGCCGCTGCGCCGCCCCCTCGGCCATCGCGGTGGCGCACTGCTCGGAGATCACCGGGCCGGGCGGGACGCCCAGAGCACGCTGCTTCGCCTCGACCGTGTAGGCGACCACACCACCGGCGAACCAGTCACCGGCATCGGGTGCGGCGCCCAGGTGGACGGCCACTTGTCCGCTGGTCAGGGACTCGGCGGTGGCAACGAGCGCGCCGCGGGCATGGGCTGCCTTGCCGACGCGCGCAGCGAGTTCCTCGAAGTCGGCTCGAAGTTGTTCAGAGGCGGACATGGACGCATCCTCGCAGGGGATCGTGCCTGCGGCATCTGCATCACTGCGCCGGGGCGGCCCGTTCTGGTGCGCCCGCCCGGCGGAGGCGATGGCGTCTGATGACGGGGGTGCCCGGCCCGCCGGCGCGGTCAGGTTGCGCGGTAGTCCAGACCCTCGGCCGCCAGGGCCTCGCCAAGGATGGCGATCGCCTTGGGACCCACGCCGTGGATGGCCAGCAGTTCCTTCCGGGAGTGCTGAGCCACCCGTGCCAGGCTCGTGATGCCGTTGCCCGCGAGTTCGCGGGCAGCGGTCTTGCCGATCGCGTCCGGTAGGTCCCCCACCGGTCGGATATCGGGTGTGTCAGCCATCGCGACTCCTTCCCTGCCGGCCGTTTCCAGGCCGGCCGTCGATTCACTTGCCAGGAGGAACTCCGACCGGTGAGTTCCCGCTCACGGCGCTCCAACCCTGTGGCGGGTCCTCGCCGACCCGACCGTCGACGGCCTCCCGGAGGAGATCCGCGTGGCCGGTGTGCCGCCCGTACTCCTCCACCAGGTCGTACAGCAGCCGGCGCAGGCTCACCTCCAACCCCTCGTCGGCGCCCAGGGCAACCCGCTGGTCCAGGCCCTGTTGCTCCAGAGCGGCCTGCAGGCGCTGGTCGGATCGGCGTACCGCCACGTCCCACACGCCGTACAACTCCGCGGGCTCCATCCCATCGGTGCTGAACATGTAGTCGTGCGGACTTCCGTCGAAGTCGACCATGCCGGCCCACGGCGGCCCGTAGGCCGCACCGGACAGGGCCATCCCGAACTTCTCATCCTCGGCACACGCCAGATGTTTGAGCAGATTACCCAGGGTCAGCGCGGAGGCGCCCACAGTGCGGGACAGGCCCTCGGCGTCCAGGTCGTCGGTCTTCCAGCGGAAGGTGGTGCGCAGCCGGTTCAGGGCACCGAGCAGGTGCTCCACCTCCGAGCCGGCCAGCGGCGGTTCCCACGGCGCCTGCGCCGCTGCCTCGGTTGCCTCAGCCATGCACGCACTCCCATCTCTGGTGCGGCAGCCGTCTCTGGTGCGTCCGCCGTCTCTGGTGCGTCCGCCGCACCCGATGTGGCCCGGCCAGCCGCCTGGTGGTGTCCACATTGTGCCGTTCGGAAGGATCCGGCGGTAGATCTTCGGGTGGTAGATCCGAGCGGTACCTCATGAGGCACTGACCGAACTCATCGGAAAAACTTCGGCCGAGGTGCATCCAAACGGGGGTCATCGCCAGAAAGTACCGGTGCGAACACCCACCGGCCCACCCGGGCCACATCCGATGGAGGAAACATCATGCACATGCGTCGCACCGCGCTGGCCGGATTGGCCGGCCTCACGGCAGTCACACTCGCCGCGGCACCCGCTTTCGCCGACACCACCGAACCCGGCGCCGCACTCTCGGTTCTGCACGGTGTGCCGGACATGGTCGTCGACGTCTACGTCGATGGTGAACTCACCCTGGACGACTTCGAACCCGGTGACCTCGCCGGCCCGCTCGAACTGCCTGCCGGCACCTACTCGGTGGCGATCACCGCGGCAGACGCCGACGACGACAGTGAGCCGGCCCTCGGGCCGGTGGACCTGAGTCTGGACGGTGGGATGAACTACACCGCGGTGGCCCACCTGGACGCCGACGGTGGGCCGACCGCCGCCCTGTTCACCAACGACACCTCTGAAACGGCGGCAGGCGAAGGGCGCCTGACAGTGCGGCACACCGCAGCCGCTCCGGCCGTCGACATCCTGGCCGGAGACGAGGCTGTCATCACCGACCTGGCCAACCCCGACGAGGCCAGCCTCGATCTGCCCGCCGGGACCGTGCCGGCGGCAGTGGCCGCAGCCGGCACCACCGACCCGGTGCTGGGCCCGGCCGACGTCACGGTCGGTGAGGGGTCACTCACGATCGTCTATGCGTGGGGCAGCCTGGAAGAGGGCACTCTCGACCAGGCGGTCCAGACGGTCGATGGACTGCACTCGGCCCCGGGTGGTGTCCCCACCGGTCAGATCCCGGTCGAGGAAGCGGGCATGGCGCCGCTGGCTTGGGTCGTGATCACCCTCGGTGCGGGCCTCCTGGCCATCCTCGGATTGCGCGGCCGCAGCCAGGGCGCACACGCAACCAACTGACGAGCAAGCCCAGACGGGGCGGGAGTAGGAGTCCGAATGTTCAGGACGAGGTCATTGTCCCTCGGGATCCTGCTCTTGGCCGGAATCCTCGGTGGCTGCGCGACCCCCGACGCGCAGCCACCGAGCCGGTCTGCCTCGACCGACGCCGCGGCGGCACGGCCGGGCTCCGCCGCGATCTCGCCGGGGGCGCCCGAGCAGGGGCGCACCGAAGCCACCGCACCCGGGTCGCAGGTCGTCCCCGGTGAGCTCGAATCACCCGCGGTCGAGGTCGACGTCCGCACCGCCAGGCTCGAGGCTGCCGGCCCCGAGGCCAGGACCCCACCGGTGCGATTGGAGTACGCCGAGCGGGACATCACCCTCGACATCGACCCGGTCGGGGTTGCCGCGGACGGCCAGATGGAGATCCCTGACGACGCCAACAGGGCCGGGTGGTACCGCTTCGGGCCCGGACTGGGCGACGCGAACGGATCCATTGTCGTTGCTGCACACAACGGTTCCTTCACCACCGGCGTCGGTCCGTTCCATTACCTTCGCCAAGCCCAGCCAGGTGATTCGATCGACCTCATCGGCCCGGATGGGACGGAGGTGACCTATGACGTCGTCACCGTCACCAGCGAAGCCAAGGAGACCATCGACCTGGCCGACCACTTCCGGCGCGATGGGCAGCCCCGGCTGGTGCTCATCACCTGTGGCGGGCAGTGGGATGAGGCGCGCGGTAGTTACACCGACAACATCGTCGTCACTGCTAGCCTGCGACAAGGATGATCGAATCCCCGGTTGGCCCAACCATGGAGCCACGATCGCGCCGGATGGGCGGACGATGAGCGACGAGGCAGGGCAGGCTCGGGAGTCAGCCCTGGAGCGTGCCTTCGTCGCCGAGGACGACGGCGTCATGCGTGCGGTCTATCAACGGTGGTCGCCGCTGATCTACACGATCGCGTTACGAGCCCTGGGCTCGGTCGCTGACGCCGAGGACGTCACCCAGCAGGTGTTCGTGGCCGCATGGCAGGGTCGGACCAGGTACGACCCGACCCGGGCTCGCTTGCATTCCTGGCTGGTTGCCATCGCGCGGAACAAGATCGTCGACGTCTATCAGCGCCGGACCCGGGACGGCCGCGCGCAGGACGCGGCCGAGGTCGTCGCCCGCCGGCCGGGCGGGGCCGGGGCCGGAGCCGATCCGGTCGTCGTCATCGACCGGGTGGTGATCGCCGAGGAACTGCGCCGTCTGGGTGAACCTCCGGGCACGATCATGCGGCTTGCCTTCTTCGAGGATCTGACCCACTCCCAGATCGCTGGGCGGCTCGACCTGCCACTCGGAACGGTCAAGTCCCACATCAAACGTAGTCTGCAACGTATGCGGGATCGGCTGGAGGTGACCGATGGAGCATCCTGACGATGGCACGTTGGCCCTCCTCGCTCTCGGGGAGCAGCAGGGCGTCACGCGCGCACAGAGCCGCCACGTCGCCGAGTGCACGACGTGCCGGAAGGAACTCGAGGCGCTGCGACGCGTGGTGAGCGCAGGACGGGCCGGCGTCGGGGAGTCCGGCCTGGAGCGCCCGGGCGAGCACGTCTGGTCCCGGATCAGCGCCGAACTCCTCGGGCCGCCAGCCTCCGGACCGGCCGGTGCGCCCGAGGTGTCTGCGGTCGCGCCCGAGGTCTCTGCCGAGCCCGTGCGCGCGCCCGTTCCGCAACTGGCACGGCGCTCGTCCCGGACCTGGCGCACGGCGTGGGTGGCTGCGGCGGCCTTCCTGCTGGGCGTCGGCGCCACCGTGGTGGCTGACCAACTGCGCACGCCCCCGGCGCCCGAGGTGCTCGCCACGGCCGAGTTGGCGCCCCTTCCTGAGTGGAGCGAGGCCGACGCCGGCGCCGCCGCGCTGCACGAGGTCGACGGTGCCCGGGTGTTGAACGTCGAACTCGACCCCGGCCTGGGCGAGGGGTACCGCGAGGTGTGGCTCATCGACAGCGATCTGGAGCGGCTGATCAGCCTCGGCGTCCTCGTCGGATCCGAGGGAGTCTTCGACGTTCCCGACAACCTCGATATGGGCGAGTTCCTGATCGTGGACGTCTCCGACGAGCCCTACGACGGCGACCCTGCCCATAGCGGAAACAGCATCGTGCGCGGCGAACTGTCCTAGGTGATCGCGGTGCCCCGCAGTGCCACTCAGCGGTGCCACTCAGCGGTGGCACTCAGCGGTGGCAGCCGGCGGTGGCACGTGGCGGTGGGCCGGACCCAGCCCGAAGTGCCGCCTGCGGGGCGCCTGGATGTGCCACGCTGAGGCCTGGGTGGAATCGTCGCCACCCGCCCCATCTACCCTCCCGGCTTCAGGTCGAGCCGAGAAGCCGGGCGGGGACCATACTCAAGGAGGAGACATGGCAGACCCGAATAGCCAGGGAACGACGAAAGACGAGAAGAAGGCCGACGGCGGTGCGGTGCTGTCGGGCCTGATGCGCCCGTTGAACAGCCTGGTCGAGAGGTTCATCCCCTCGGCCCTGGTCTTTGCGATCGTGCTCACGTTCGTGGTGGTCCTGCTCGCCCTCATCCTGACCGACGCCGGGCCGGTGCAGGTGGTGGAGGAGTGGGGCAACGGACTGGCAGGGCTACTGGCCTTCATGACCCAGATGGCGCTCATCCTGCTGCTCGGGTACATCCTGGCCAACACCGGCCCGGTCCGGAAGATCCTGGTGTGGCTGGCCAAGCGACCCAGGACGGCCATGCAGGGCTACGTGCTGGTCTTCGTGATCGCCGCGCTGGCCTCGCTGATCACCTGGGGCCTGGGCCTGGTGGCCGGTGCTCTGCTCGCCCGCGAGGTCGCCTATGAGTTCCGGCGACGTGACGAACCGATCCACTTCGCCATGCTGGTCGCCTCCGCGTTCTCCGGGTTCGTGGTCTGGCACATGGGCTACTCGGCGTCCGGACCGCTGCTGGCGGCCACGCCGGACTCCTTCGTCGCCGAGCAACTCGGTGAGCCGCTGCCGATCACCGAGACGATCTTCACCCCGTGGAACATCGCCGCGGCCGGTGCCGCGATCATTCTGGTGGCCGTGGCGTTGCTGCTGGTCGCACCACGGCGCAAGGAAGCGATCGTGCCACTGAAGGTCGATGCCCGGGAGAAGGAGGTTGACGTCGCCGAGCAGGTCACCACCCCTGCGGACCGGGTGGACGCCTCTCGTGTGCCCACGCTGCTCACCGGGCTGATGCTGGTGGGCTACCTGGTGATCCACTTCTCCGGTGGGGGCACGTTGACCCTTGACCTCGTCAACTGGAGCTTCCTGGCCCTGATCCTGCTGCTGGTGAAGAACCCCTTCGAACTGATCGCGCTGACCAAGAAGGCCGCCTCCAACGTCGGGGAGATCCTGCTGCAGTTCCCCCTGTACGCAGGGATCATGGGCATCATGGCCGGCACCGGGCTGATCACGGTGATCTCCGACGCCTTGGTGTCCATCTCGAACCAGTACACCTTCGGGCTGCTTGCTTTCGTCGCCGCCGGCACCGTCAACTTCTTCGTGCCCTCGGGCGGTGGGCAGTTCGCGGTCCAGGCGCCGGTGATGCTCGAGGCGGCCGAGAGCCTGTCGGTGGACCCGGCGATCGCGATCATGGCGGTGGCCTACGGCGATCAGTGGACCAACATGATCCAACCGTTCTGGGCCCTGCCCCTGCTGGCCATCGCGGGGCTGAAGATGCGCGACATCCTCAGTTACACCACGATCACCCTGGTGACCACGGGCCTGGTGTTCGGCACCACGTTGGTGCTGATCTCGCTGTAGGCCACGCGTTCGCCCGGAGGCGCAGTGTCATCGGGCGCAGCGGGTGTCCCGTGGTGGCCACTCCCACGCCCGTCCACCTGTTGACACCGGGGGGTGGCGGGGGCAGGATTGGGATCGTATACGATCGTTCGTGGACGTCCTGGGCGAAGGAGCCGGTGCAGATGAGCAACGACCCGATCACCGCCGTCCTCGGGCACCGGCCCGGCAAGGTGATCGCGGTTCACCTCAGTTACGCCTCGCGCGCCGCTCAGCGTGGCCGAACCCCGGCGCATCCGTCCTACTTCCT
This sequence comes from Pseudactinotalea sp. Z1739, assembly GCF_049725055.1. Next base: position 82,362 of record NZ_JBMPQA010000006.1, read on the forward strand.
CAAGACCACCTCCTCGCTGACCGGCTCCGGCCAGGTGATCCGACCGGCGGGCACCGAGCTGCTCGGGTTCGAGGGTGAGATCGCCCTGGTGATCGGCGCCGACGCGCGGGACGTCCCGCCGGAACGGGCCTGGGGTCACGTCGGCTGGGTCACCGCCGCCAACGACCTGGGCCTGCATGACCTGCGGTATGCGGACAAGGGCTCCAACGTGCGCTCCAAGGGCGGAGACGGCTACACCCCGATCGGCCCGCGGCTCCTCGACGCCACCGGGCTCGACCCCGCCCGGCTTGCCATCCGCACCTGGCTGGATGACGAACTCGTCCAGGACGACTCCACCGCCGGCCTGCTGTTCCCCTTCGCTCTGATGATCGCCGATCTGTCCCGCGTCATGACCCTGCACCGCGGCGATGTCATCCTCACCGGCACTCCCGCGGGAGCCTCGGTCGCCGGACCCGGCCAGCACATCGCCGTCGAGGTGTCCTGCCCGGACGATCCGGACCTGAGCACCGGGCGGCTGCACACCGAGGTGATCGAGGGACCCGCCCTGCCCGACTGGGGCCATCCGCCGAAGGTCGACGACGCCCAGCGCGCCGACGCCTGGGGGCGGGAGGCCACCCCTGGCGAACCGCCGTTCGTTCTCACCGAGGATCTGCGCGCCCGCCTGGGAGCGGTCGCCGTGGCCACCCTGTCGGTGCAGATGCGCCGGCGCGGTTACGACACCGTCTCCATCGACGGCGTACGCCCCCTGGTCCCGGGTCGCGGGCTGGTGGGCCGGGCCCGCACGCTGCGCTTCGTGCCCTACCGCAAGGACCTGTTCGCCGACCACGGCGGGGGGTACAACGCCCAGAAACAGGCGATCGACACGATCGGGCCGGGCGAGGTCCTGGTGATGGAGGCCCGCGCCGACCCCTCGGCCGGCACTCTCGGGGACATCCTCGCGCTGCGGGCCCAGGTGCGCGGCGCCGCCGGCATCATCACCGACGGTGCGGTGCGCGATGCGGCCCCCGTCGCCGACCTCGACCTGCCCGTGTACTCCTCCGGGGCCCACCCCGCCGTCCTGGGTCGGCGGCACGTGCCCTGGGAGACCGGCGCGACCATCTCCTGCGGCGGCGCCACCGTGCAGGTCGGGGACGTCGTGGTGGCCGACGACGACGGAGCCCTGGTCATCCCACCCCACCTCGTGGCCGAGGTACTCCGGGACGCCGAGGACCAGGAGGCCGAGGAGACCTTCATCGCCGAGATGGTCGCGGCGGGGGAGTCGGTGCACGGGCTGTACCCGATGAACGAGAAGTGGCGGCAGGCCTTCGACGCCTGGCGCTCCACCCGCGGCTGAGCTCCGAGGAGGACACGATGAAGTTCCGCTCCGACCCCGCCCGTATCACCGGTGCGCTGGCGCCGGTGTTCACCCCGTTCACCGACGAGGGCGAGTTGGACCACGAGTCGCTGCGGCGCATGGTGCGCTGGCAACTGGCCAACGGTTCTCGGGGCGTCTCCATCGGCGGGTCCACCGGCGAACCCTCCTCCCAGAGCCTCGCCGAGCGCGCGGCCGCGATCCGCACCGTGGCCCAGGAGGTGGGTGACGCCGTCCCGTTCCTGCCCGGCACCGGCACGGCGCAGCTGGAGGAGACCCTGGAGCTGACCTCGATCGCCCGGGACGCCGGGGCGGACATGGCGCTGATCATCACCCCCTACTACGCCCGGCCCACCCAGGAGGCGCTCTACGTCTGGTACTCCACGGTGGCCACGGAGTTCCCCGACCTGCCGATCGTGGCGTACAACGTGCCCGTGCGTACCGCGGTGGACCTGGCCCCGGAGACCTTCGCCCGGCTGTTCCGCGACCACGACAACATCGTGGGCATCAAGGAGACCACCAAGGACTTCGAGCACTTCTCCCGCACCATGTACCTGTGCGGCCAGGAGGCGTTGATGTGGTCCGGGATCGAACTGCTGTGCCTGCCGCTGATCCCGCTGGGGGGAACCGGGTTCATCTCCGCGCTGTCCAACATCGCGCCGGCCGCCGTCGCCGAGACCTATGACGCCGCGATCGCGGGGGACTGGGACCGGGCGCGGGCGCTGCACTACGGCGTGCACCCGCTGGTGGACCTGATCTTCGCCGAGACTAATCCCGCCCCGGCCAAGTGGCTGATGGCCCAGCGCGGCCTGATCGGCTCGGACCATGTGCGCCCGCCCCTGGTCGGGCTGAGTGAGCAGGGCCGGCGCCGCGTGACCGAGCTGGCCCGCCAGGGCGAGCAGTACCTGACCCCGGTGGAAGGAACCTGAGGTGACCGCTGAGACGACCGGACCGACTCCGGCGAGCCGGCCCACGCCGTCGCCGGCTCCCGCCCCGCCGCCGGGCACTCCCGAGCGCATCCAGCACTACATCAACGGCGCGTTCCTCGACTCCCGCGGCGGGCAGACCTTCGAGGTGCTCGAACCCACCACGAACGCCGCCTACATCCTGGCCGCCGCCGGACAGGACGCCGACATCGACGCCGCGGTGACCGCCGCCCGGGAGGCGTTCGAGACCGGCCCGTGGCCGCGGATGAGGAACCGGGAACGGGCCCGGATCCTGAACACGATCGCCGACGCCGTCGAGGCCCAGGACAAGGCGCTGGCCACCATGGAGTCCTTCGACACCGGTCTGCCGATCACCCAGGCCCGGGGCCAGGCCCGCCGGGCGGCGGAGAACTTCCGCTTCTTCGCCGACCTGATCGTGGCCGGGACCGATGACGCCTACAAGGTCCCGGGCATGCAGATGAACTACGTGAACCGCTCCCCGGTGGGGGTGGCCGGGCTGATCACCCCGTGGAACACCCCGTTCATGCTCTCCTCCTGGAAACTCGCCCCGGCGCTCGCGGCCGGGTGCACCGTGGTGCTCAAACCCGCGGAGTTCACCCCGCTGTCGGCCTCGCTGTGGGCCGGGATCTTCGAGGAGGCCGGCTTGCCGCCGGGGGTGTTCAACCTGGTCAACGGCATCGGGGAGGTGGCCGGCGACGCGCTGGTGAGGCACCCGGGCGTGGACCTGATCTCCTTCACCGGGGAGACCACCACCGGGCAGACGATCTTCGCCAATGCCGCCCCCACGCTCAAGGGCCTGTCCATGGAACTGGGGGGCAAGTCCCCGGCGCTGGTGTTCGCCGACGCCGATCTGGAGGCCGCACTGGACTCCACCCTGTTCGGGGTGTTCTCCCTGAACGGGGAGCGCTGCACCGCCTCCTCCCGGATCCTGGTGGAGCGGTCGGTGTATCAGGACTTCGTGGCCGCCTACGCCGCGCGCGCAAAGAACATCAAGGTCGGACCGCCGTCGGATCCCGACACCGAGGTCGGTGCGCTGGTGCATCCGGAGCACTACGACCGGGTGCTGGGCTACGTGCGGGCCGGGAGGACCGAGGCGCGCCTGGTCGCCGGCGGGGGGCGCCCCGAGGGACTTGACCAGGGCAACTACCTGGCCCCCACCGTGTTCGCCGACGTGCCGCCCGAGGCGTCGATCTTCCAGGAGGAGATCTTCGGACCCGTGGTGGCGATCACCCCCTTCGACACCGAGGATGAGGCCGTGGCGCTGGCCAACAACGTCAAGTACGGACTGGCCGCCTACATCTGGACCAAGGACGTCACCCGCGCCCACATCCTGGCCGACCGGATCGAGGCCGGGATGATCTGGATCAACTCCCACAACGTGCGCGACCTGCGCTCCCCGTTCGGGGGCATCAAGGTCTCCGGCCTGGGCCAGGAGGGCGGCTACCGGTCGCTGAACTTCTACTCCGAGCACAAGGCCGTGCACGTGACCCTCGGCGCCGTGCACACTGCGCGGTTCGGGGCCACCGGGTATGACGAGCAGGACCCGTTCTTCGCCGCCAAGAGGGACGAGGCCTGAGATGGCGAGCACGCGAAGGAGCCGGTCATGACCCAACCCGGCACGGACAGCCCGACGACGGAACCCGCCCCGCCCGACATCGTGCGGGCGGCGTACATGGAACTGGTGGTGACCGACCTGGCCGCCGCGCGGGAGTTCTACGTGGACATCCTCGGCCTGGTGGTCACCGAGGAGGACGAGACCGCGATCTACCTGCGCACCCTGGAGGAGTTCATCCACCACAACCTGGTGCTCCGGGTCGGCGGCGAGCCGGCGGTCGCCGCGCTGGCCTTCCGGGTGCGCAGCCCACAGGACCTGGACCGGGCCGAGGCCTACTACCGGGACCTGGGTTGCGACGTGCGCCGCAGCGCCGAGGGGTTCGTGCGCGGGATCGGTGCCGCCGTGCGGGTACAGGACCCGCTCGGCTTCCCGTATGAGTTCTTCCACGAGACCGAGCACGTGCCGCGCCTGGTGTGGAACTACGAACGCTACGGCGCCGGCGCGCTGGTGCGCCTGGATCACTTCAACCAGGTCTATCCCGACGTGGCCGCCGGCGCGGCGTACCTGGAGAACCTCGGGTTCAAACGCACCGAGGACATCCGCGACGACGACGGGATCACCTACGCCGCCTGGTTCGCCCGCAAGCACACCGTGCATGACACCGCACTCACCGGCGGGGACGGGCCGCGGATGCACCACATCGCCTTCTCCACCCACGAGAAGCACAACATCCTCTACATCTGCGACAAGCTCGGCGCGCTGCGCCGCTCGGACTGCATCGAGCGCGGCCCCGGCCGGCACGGGGTGTCCAATGCCTTCTACCTCTACCTGCGTGACCCGGACGGGCACCGGGTGGAGATCTACACCCAGGACTACTACACCGGCGACCCCGACAACCCGGTGGTGACCTGGGACGTGCACGACAACCAGCGCCGGGACTGGTGGGGCAACCCCGTGGTGCCGTCCTGGTACACCGAGGCCTCCACCGTGCTGGACCTGGACGGCGACCCGGTACCGCTGCAACAGCGCCAGGAGGCCAAGGAGATGGACGTGACCATCGGCGCCGACGGCTTCTCCTACACCCGCAAGGGCGAGTCCGACCACGGCTTCAAACTCGGCAACCAGGTCTGAACCGGCCGGCGACATCGCGGCTGGCGAGAGGAGTCCCAGTGCAGTTCCACCATCACGGGTACGTCACCACCGACCCACGCATCCAACCGGCGGCCGGGGTCGGCCTGGACCGCCCCGAGGACATCCCCGACGTCTTCGATGTGCTGGTGGTGGGCACCGGGCCGGCCGGAACGATCACGGCGGCCCAACTGTCCCGGTTCCCCAGCGTGCACACCCGGGTCATCGACCGGCGCCCGCACCGGCTGGAGATGGGCCACGCCGACGGCATCCAGGCCCGCAGCGTGGAGACCTTCCAGGCCTTCGGCTTCGCCGGCCGGCTGGCCGAGGAGGCCTACCGGATCACCGAGATGGCGTTCTGGAAGCCGGACCCGCAGAACCCGGAGCACATCGTGCGCACCGCGCGGCCGGCCGATGACCCCACCGGCATCAGCGAGTTCCCGCACCTGCTGGTCAACCAGGCGCGCATCATCGACTACTTCAACGAGTACATGGCGAACTCGCCCACGCGGATGCGGCCCGACTACGGCGTGCAGTTCCTCGGTCTGACCGTGGGCGAGGGCGACTACCCGGTGCAGGTGCGGTTGCGCCACACCGCCGGGCCCCGGCAGGGGCAGGAGCGCACGGTGCGGGTGAAGTACCTGGTGGGCGGCGACGGCGCGCACAGCCGGGTCCGTACCGAGATCGGGTGCACCCACGTGGGTGCCCAGGCGAACCACGCCTGGGGGGTGATGGACGTGCTGGTCACCACCGACTTCCCGGACATCCGGCTGAAGTGCGCGATCCAGTCCCGCTCCGGGGGCAACATCCTGCACATCCCGCGCGAGGGCGGGCACCTGTTCCGGATGTATGTGGATCTGGGTGAGGTCACCCCCGAGCGGGCCGCGACCGTGCGCCGCACGCCGATCACCGACATCATCGCCAAGGCCAACGCGATCCTCACGCCCTACTCGATGGACGTCAAGCACGTGGCCTGGTGGAGCGTGTACGAGGTGGGCCACCGGGTCACCGACAAGTTCGACGACGTACCCGCCGGGGCCGAGTCCGAGCGCCTGCCGCGGGTGTTCATCGCCGGGGACGCCTGCCACACCCACAGCGCCAAGGCCGGGCAGGGCATGAACGTGTCCCTGCAGGACGGGTTCAACCTGGGCTGGAAACTCGGGCACGTGCTGGACGGGCGCAGCCCGGAGTCACTGCTGGCGACCTACTCGGCCGAGCGGCAGGTCGTGGCCCAGAACCTGATCGACTTCGACCGGGAGTGGTCCACCCTGATGGCAAAACCGGCCGATGAGTTCGAGGACCCCTCGGCCCTGGAGGACTTCTACGTCAAGACCTTCGAGTTCCCCGCGGGCTTCATGACCGAGTACGAACCGTCGATGATCACCGGACCGGCCACCCACCAGGGCCTCGCCGAGGGTCTCACCGTGGGCAAGCGGTTCAAGTCCGCGCGGGTGGTGCGGGTCTGCGACGCCAACCCGGTGCACCTGGGGCACCTGGCCGAGGCCGACGGGCGCTGGCGCCTCTATGCCTTCGCCGACGCCGGGGCGGCGGGGGAGGGCTCGGCGCTGAGCCGGTTCGCGCACTGGCTCACCACCGCGCCGGACTCACCCGTGGTGCGGTTCACCCCGGCCGACGGCGACGACGACGCGATCTTCGACGTCAAGGTGATCTACCAGCAGTCCCACTCCGACGTCGACATCAACGCCGTGCCCACGGTCTTCAAACCGACCGTGGGGCCCTTCGATCTGCTCGACTACAACAAGGTGTACGGGGTGATCGAGGGTGAGGACATCTTCGACATCCGCCAGATCGACCGCGGCGGGGCCGTCGTCGTCGTCCGTCCGGACCAATACGTCGCCCACGTGCTCCCGCTGGAGGCGACCGCAGACCTGGCCGACTTCTTCGCCGCCAATCTACGTCCGCCGGCCTGATCTCCTGACTTCGCGGATCTTGGACTGAGCAGGCGCACGCCTCGGTGCGCACTCGATCCACGTGCCGCGAAGTCAGCGTTGGTCGCGGGTGGACTTGGCCTCGAGGGAGGCGGCCAGGAAGTCGGCGACCACCTCGGTGGAGATGGACACATCGAGAATGAACACGCCCTCGGCGTGGGTGGCCAGCCACTGGCGCAGGACGTCCAGGTCCGCCAGCGTGCGCGCTTGGATCCCCTCGGCACCGAAGGCGCGGCCGAGCGCGGCGAAGTCGACCTCATCGATACGCATCGCCGCATCGTGCAGGCCCGCGGCGGCGTACTGGTGCAGTTCAGCGCCGTAGGCGGCGTCGTTGAAGACCACGACCACCGCCCGGTGTGCGGTGCGCATCAGGGTCTCCAGGTCCGCCAGGCCCATCAGGGCCCCGCCGTCGCCGGTGACCAGGACGGTGGTGCGGTCCGGGCGGGCGGCGGCCACACCGGCGGCGGAGCCGAAACCGAGCCCGATCGACTGGAACGCGGTGCCCAGCAGCACCATCGCGTGGGGGTCCGGGACGGAGAAGTACATCGGCGCCCACCCGATGAAGTTGCCACCGTCGGTGACCACGGAGCGGTCCGCGGGGAGGATGCCGTCGAGTGCGGCAGCCACGACGCGGGGGTTCAACCGGCCGTCGGCGCAGAGCTCGACCCCTTCTGCCGATCCGGTGCCCTCCGTGGCGGCCGTCTCGGCCGGGGTGAACTCGGCGGGGTCGATCTGCGCGGATCGGAACTGCGCCGTGGCCACCTGCGGAACGTGGGCCCGCCAGGTGCGCGCCTCATCGGCCTGCCGCAGTCGTTCCAGCAGCCCGCGCACTACCGGCACCAGGTCGGCGTGGACGGCGTCGGTGACCATCGGATGGTCGGCCGGGGACTCGTCGTCGACCCTGATCACCCGGGTTCCCTCCGCGACCAGGGTGCCGTACCGGGTTTGGAAGGGGTTCAGGCTCGCACCGAGCACGAGCACGACGTCGGCCCGGCGGGCGACCTCGAGGCGGTGGGCGCGGGTGAAGCCACCGGCGATGCCGAGGTTCCACGGGCTGTCGATGACGCTCGCGGCCATCACCGAGGTCATGAAGAGCGCACCGAGCCGATCGCCCAGCGCGCGGACGTCCTCGCCCGCCCGGGTCAGGACCGCGCCCCGGCCGGCCAGGATCAGGGGGCGGCGCGCGGCGCGCAGGGCCTCGGCGATCCGGTCCAACTCCTCGGCTGACGGTGCCGGGGGGCCGATGGGCGCGGGCAGGGGAGGGGGCTTCTGGCCGGTGCGGGTGCCGCGATCCGGGTCCGCGTGCTCACCGGGTGTCTCGGCCGAGGGCGCCCGGTGGGCCGGCTGGTCGGCGTCGGGCAGTGGCACGGTGGCCAGGTCGTGGGGGATGGCCAGGACCACCGGACGGCGTGTCTGCAGCGCCAGATCGAAGGCATGGTGGGTCAGGGCAGCGGCGTCGGCGGGGGTGACGGTGAGCGTGTCCACGCCGACGGCGGCCGCTGCCGCGGGTTGGTCGACGTCGAAGGTGCGCAGGCCGGTCGACGGCGCGTCGCCGGTGATGAGCACCAGGGGGACGCGGGCCCGCGCGGCCTCGGCCAGGCCGGTGTAGGTGTTGGTGAAGCCGGGGCCGTAGGTGGTGGTGGCGGCGGCGATTCGCCCGGTGGCCCGGTGGTAGGAGTCGGCCATGGTCACGGTGGCGACTTCGTGGCGGGCCGAGGTGAACGGGAAACCGGAACTCGTCAGGTGGCTCACCAGGTGGGCGTTGCCGTTGCCCAGCAGGCCGAAGAGGTGCCCGGCGCGTTCGCTGATCACTTCGGCGACCGCGATGGACACGGTGGGGGTGCCCGGGGACACGACAGGTGTGCCCGGGGACACGACAGGGGTGCCCGGAGACACGGCGGGGGTGCCCGGAGACACGGCGGGGGTGTGCGTGGACACGGTCGGGGGGTCCGGGGACACGGCGGGGCCTTGTGTGTCTGGCTTGTCTGGCACGGAACCTCCGGTCGTCATCGTCCAAGGCGCTCGTCGTCGTCCTTCGCTGTGCTGGGCGGTCCCTACGGTGCGGTGTCAGGTGCCGCCGTGCCGGCCGGCCAGGAACTCCTCCATGGTGCGCAGTTTGTGGGCGCGCGCGGCCCGCTCCACCTCGCCCGTCGGCGCCTTGGTGCGGATCAGGTGGAGCAGATCGTCGTGCTCGGCGACCGAGACCGCCGGGCGCGAGGACAGCCGGATGAAACTGGAGCGGCGGATCATCGCCATCCGCTGCCACTCCCGGTCCACCAGGTCCAGCAGGCGCTGGTTCGGGCAGACCCCGCAGAGCACCCGGTGGAAGCGTTCGTTCAGTGCGGTGAAGCGCACCGGGTCGAAGTCCCCGTGGTGCAGACGGCGCATCTGCTCGTTGACCTCGGTTGCCTCGGCGACCTGCTCGGCGCTCAGGGCGGGCGCAGCCAGGGCGGTGGCCGCGCCCTCGAGGTAGGCCAGAGTCTGCATGGCGTCGGTGTAATCGCGCTCGTTGACTCCGCTGACCTCGGCACCCACGTTGCGGGTGAAGGTGACCAGCCCCTCGGCCTCCAGGCGACGGATCGCCTCACGGACCGGGACGGGGCTGACCTCGAACTCTCGAGCGAGTTTGTCCAGCACCAGCCGGTATCCCGCGCCGTAGGAGCCGGTAAGGATCCGGTCGCGTACCCGTTGGTAGACCATCTCGGACTTGGAGACCGCGACGAGTCTGGTCACTGTGCTCCCTCCGTTGGTGCCTGCCTCTGCTCGCGCGCCTAGCGCTGCTCGTGCGCCGGCCGCGCCGGCACCCAGCATCATATACGATCCTGCGTTCCCAGGTCAGCGGTGGGCGACCCCGCCTCACACCTGAACGCGAACCGCCCCCGCGACGCACGCGCGACGGCGGCACAGCGGTTCAGCACGCTGTCGGCGAGACAGCGGTTCAGCACGCTGCGGATGCCGCCGAGCCCGCCCGGTCCAGTGCCGCCGAGAGCGACCCCTGTAGCCGAAGGCGAGTGTTCGGCCACTCGCCCTCGGCCACGAGGCTCGCCCTGGAGCCGAAGCCGGCCGACGCCGTGCGCCGGGGCGTTGAGGCACCGGGGAGCCGTAGGCGGCCGGGGCCGTGCTCAGGGGCGTTCGCGCAGGTGCAGGTCGCCCGCGGTGCTGCGGAAATCGTAGATCCGCTCGGCGCCGACGGTGCTGGACAGACCCTGCGTCAGGGTCGAAGCGGTGGTGCTGGTGCGGATCTCGTACTCACCGGCGGGCAGTTCGAACAACACGTCGGTGGCCGTGGTGCCCACATTGATCGAGGAGGGCAGTTCGGTGCCGTGGAAGCTCACCATCCCTGCGGTCATGTCGATCCGGACCGGGCCGGAGACGGCCAGGTCACGGGCGATGACGTCGGAGGCGGTGCCGTCCACCTGGAGGGAACCAGCGCTTCCGGTCAGGTGCATGTCGGCGGCGGTGGAGTTCACCGAGACGCCACCGAAGTCCCCCTCGATCTGCCCGTCCCCGGCCGTGGTGCGCAGGTCCAGGTCCGCTCCGGCCGAGGTGCGCGGCAAGGTGACCTCCACGTTGGCCCCCCGGCGGGAGGACAGTGACGGGGTGAGGATGCCCAGGCCCCGGCCAGGCCGTTCCACCACGATCGAGAGCTCTCCGGCCCGCACGCTGTGCCGCAGGATCAGGTCGGGGTTGTTCTGGGTGAACTCGAACTCCACCTGATCCACATCGGCGTACCGCACCTGCACGTCGGTGGCGACGGTGCGCAGTGACACGCTGTCCACCTCTTCGGTGACCTGGTGCAGGCCGCTCTGGTTCTCGTGCGTGGCCAGTGCGACCAGCCGCACCCCGGTGGGGACCAGGAGGCCGATCAGCAGCACCGTGCCGATCAGGAGCAGGGCGGCGCGAAGGGCGCTGTTGGGCCGCGCGTGCGGGGTGCCTGACGGCGGGGGAGAGGTGGGCTGGGGCGTTGCGGTGGCGGTCATCGTGGGTCCTCAGGAAAGGTCGGTCGGAGTGGCGGTGTGCCGACGACGCGTTCGCCGGCTACGTGCGGGGGTATCTGCGCCGGCGCGGCGTGCGATTGGCCGGCTACATGCGGGGGTGTGCGCGGCCCTGGGTTTCGGGGCCCCGGCGTCATGTCCCTCCGTTCTCGTGCCGGAGGTATCGCAGCACCGCAAGCACCCGCCGATTGCCGGTGGCCTCGCTCGACAGGCTCAACTTCGTGAAGATCGAGGAGATGTGCTTCTCCACCGCACCATCGGTGATGTGCAGTTGCTTCGCGATGGTGCGGTTGGCGGCGCCGGCGGCCATCGCGGCCAGCACCTCGCGCTCCCTGGCAGTCAGGGCCGTGAGCTCGTCCACCCGGCGCGAGCGCACCAGGATCTGGGCCACCACCTCCGGGTCCAGGGCCGTGCCACCGGCTCCCACGGTGGCGACCGCATCCAGGAAGTCCGTCACATCGGCCACCCGGTCCTTGAGCAGGTAGCCCAGGCCGGCGGTGTCACTGGCGATGAGTTCGGCGGCGTAGCGTTCCTCGACGTACTGGGACAGCACCAGCACGCACGTGTCGGGGTTCTGGGACCGGATCAGCACCGCGGCCCGGATGCCCTCGTCGGTGAACGTCGGGGGCATGCGCACATCCACCACGGCCAGGTCAGGGCTGTGGGTGTCCACAGCGCGGAGCAGTTCGTTGGCGGTGCTCACGGTGGCCACCACCTCATGGTCGGCGTCGCTGAGCAGGCGCTCCAGTCCGGCGCGCAGCAGAACGGCGTCCTCGGCAATCACGATTCGCATGGCACCAGTACCTCGATCTCGGTTGGACCGCCCTCGGGGCTGGTCAGGGTGAACGTGCCGCCGGCGGAACGGACCCGGTCGCCGATGCCACTCAAGCCCCCACCGGGTGTGACGTAGGCCGATCCGCGCCCGTTGTCGGTGATCCGCCCGCAGACTGCGCCATCGCGCCGGTTGACCTGCACCTGTGCGCTGGTGGCGCCGGAGTGTTTGGCGACGTTGGTCAGGGCCTCGGCGACCACGAAGTACAACACCGCCTCGGTCTCGCCATCGAGGCGACCGGCCAGGTTCACCTCCAGGCGCACCGGGACCGGGCTGCGGGAGGCCACCGCGGACAGTGCCGCATCGAGGCCACGATCGGTCAGGACCGCCGGGTGCATGCCGCGGGCGAGATGGCGTAGTTCGGTGATCGACTCCTTGATCTCCTCATGGGCCTCATCCAGCAGTTGGCGGGCTCCCTGCGGGTCCTCGTCGAACCGGTGCTTGGCCATGCCCAGGGTCATTGCGGTGGAGACCAGCCGCGGCTGAACGCCGTCGTGCAGGTCGCGTTCGAAGCGGCGTCGCTCGGTGTCGGCCGCACTGACCGCGCCCTTGCGCGCCTGCGCCAACTGGTTGACCTGCCCGGCCAGCGCCGCCGAGCGGCTCGGACCCAGCAGGGCCACCGAGGCGGCCTCGTCCAGCCGGCCGATGTAGACGACGTACAGCACCAGGAGCAGCAACGCGGCCAGTCCGGCTGCCACCGGCATCGCCCAGGAGACGGTGCCGGCGTTCGCGGACAGGGTGAGCCACTCCAGCAGGCCGATGCCGCCGGCGAGGATGAGGAGCATGCCGCTGCCCACCAGCATCGTGATCAGGTGGTGGGCGAGCGTTCGCCAGGTGACCGGATCGGTCATGTCGGTCAGGCCCTGGGCGAAGGGGCGGAGCCAGTCGGTGCGAGTGGTGCGGCGGCGGTGGGGTGCCTCGATGGCCACGTTGTGCAGGGCCATCGCGCGGTGCCGCTCAGCAGAGCCGCTCACCCGGGTCAGAGCGGCGGTACCGAGGAGGAGCAGCACGCCGAGGCCTGCCAGCAGGATCAGCGGAATACCTGTGGCGATCAGGGCAAGGAACAGCGTCACCCAGAACGTTCCGACGATGAAGTCCAGGAACAGGTCCACTGCCCGTGACCAGGTGGTGATGAGTTTGGTTTTCACACCCTGAACGCTACGGGCGCCCGGTGGTGGCTTCTACGGTGCTGGCCGGTCAATCCAGGGGAGGGTTTTCCCCACCCCGCCACACGTGCGGGCACGATACAACGTCTCCCGCTGCCACCGTGGACGGCGACGCACTAGGCTCGGGTACGCCGCAGGACCGATGCGCGGCCGGCGCGGCCGGCCCGCACACGGTCCGTACCAGGGATGTGGTCCGCTGGAGGAGTCGAGGAGTGTCAATCGCAATGGAGGGTTCGCCGAATCTCGCGAACACCACCCGTGGCACCCAGCCCGTACGTCCGCGATGCAGCCACGGTCCCCGACGGCCCGCCCGACGCCCGAGAGTATTGTGATTCGCCCTTGATGGAAGGAAGATGATGAGCGCAACTGATGGCGCCAATTACGCCCCTGATCCGATGCCGGCGCCGGTGGTGGGGCCTGGTGAGTTCGTGTTCGCCGCGATCGGGTTGGATCATGGTCATATCGGGGGGATGTGCCAGGGGTTGATCGGTGCTGGGGCGCAGTTGAAGTGGGTGTATGACCCTGACCCGGCCAAGGTTGCGGCGTTCAGGGAGAACTTCCCGCAGGTGCGCGTGGCGCGTAGTGAGGCCGAGGTCCTTGAGGATGATCAGGTGCATCTGGTGGCCGGGGCTGCGGTGACTGCGGATCGGGCGGCGTTGGGGATTCGGGTGATGAATGCCGGGAAGGATTACTTCACCGATAAGGCGCCGCTGACGACGTTGGAGCAGTTGGCTGCGGCGAAGGAGGCGGTGGCGGCGACCGGGCGTAAGTACGCGGTGTATTACTCCGAGCGTCTGCATGTGGAGGCTTCGGTGTTCGCCGGTCAGTTGATCGAGGCCGGTGCGATCGGCAAGGTGGTCCAGGTGATCGGGATGGGCCCGCACCGTCTGGGTGCCGCGGGGCGTCCGGAGTGGTTCTTCCAGCGGGAGCGGTACGGGGGGATCTTGTGTGACATCGGGTCGCATCAGATCGAGCAGATCCTGCATTACACCGGCTCGACCGATGCCGAGGTGGTGCGGTCCCAGATCGCGAATTACCACAACCCTGATCACCCGGAGTTGGACGACTTCGGTGATGCGATGCTGGTGACCGATACCGGGGCCAGTGGGTATTTCCGGTGTGATTGGTTCACCCCCGATGGTCTGCAGGGGTGGGGTGATGGGCGTAGTTTCATCCTCGGGACCGAGGGGTTCATCGAGCAGCGTAAGTACATGAACATCACCACCTCCGATGGTCCGGGGCATGTGTACCTGGCCAATGGGCAGGAGGAGACCCATTTCAACGTGCACGGCAAGGTGGGTTACCCCTACTTCGGTGAACTGATCCTGGACTGCTTGGCGCGTACCGAGAACGCGATGACCCAGGAGCACGCCTTCAAGGCCGCCGAACTGGCGGTGCGCGCCCAGATGCAAGCGGTCGACCTGGTCCCGCGCCCCGCCCACTGACCCCCTTCCAACGCGAGCCGCTCGCCCACCGGCCCCAAACGCTGAGGCCGGTGGGGTGCGGTGACACCGGTCTCGTACCCCACCGATCTCACAGTTGGGGTGGGCTGGCTCGGGTCGCTCACCCCCTGTCTCGCGGGCGATCGACCGGTGTCACCTGGAGTGGGGCGCCAGGGCGGTGCCCGGTGCCGCGGTGGGTGGGAGGTGCGAGGTGCGCACCGGGGCGAGCCCGGTGGACGACGGTCCAGGCGGTGTGAAATGGTACATACCATTGAGGTTTTCTAACGGAGGAATGCTGCGTGACTCGAGCCGAACCCTGGACCTACTCCATGCCCGGCATGTGGGTGAGTGAACGAACGATCGAGGTCCCCCTGGACTGGGACGAACCGAGTGGGGAGACGATCGAAGTCTTCGTCCGCGAACTCATCGACCCGGACCGGCGTGACGCCGACCTGCCCCTGATCACCTACCTCCAGGGTGGCCCCGGCGGGGCGAACCCACGCCCGCTGACCGGCTCCGGCGGCTGGCTGGCCGAGGCGCTGGCGAACTACCGGGTCGTGCTGGTGGACCAGCGCGGCACCGGTCGCAGTACACCGATCGAGGCCTCCGACGTGCAGGCCCGTGGCGACGCCGCAGCGGGGGCTGACTACCTGGCCAAGTTCCGCGCCGACTCGATCGTGCGGGACCTGGAACACGTGCGCACCACCTTGTACGAGGGTCGCAAGTGGGCCACCATCGCCCAGAGTTTCGGCGGTTGGATCGCGTTGACCTACCTCTCCGTCGCCCCACGGGCCCTGAGTGCCTGCTACATCCACGGTGGGGTCCCGGGGACGCCGCCGGCGGCCGCCGAGGTCTACCGCCGCACCTTCACCCGGGTGCAGGACAAGACCGCCGAGTTCTACCGTCGCTACCCGGCCGACGCCGACATCGTGGCCGCGATCGCCGACCACCTCCAAGCCGACGACGTCCGACTGCCCGACGGCGACCGGCTCACCGTGCGTAGGTTCCAGTCCCTGGGCATCGACTTCGGGATGAAACCCGGCTTCGAGCGGATGCACTGGCTGCTCGAGGGGGCGTTCGTGCGACCGGGCCGGCTGTCCACCGGCTTCCTGGAGCAGGTCCAGGCGCGCACCTCCTCCGCCGGCAACCCGCTGTTCTGGACGCTGCAGGAGTCCATCTACGGCGACGTCGGCTCGGGCCCCACCGCGTGGGCTGCCCAGGCCGAACGCGACCGTCGCCCGGAGTTCGCCGAAGACCGCCGCCCCTTGCTGTTCACCGGCGAGATGGCCTTCCCGTGGATGTTCGAGGAGGTACGGCTGCTGCGCGGCTTCGCCCCGGCGGTGAACGAGCTGGCCCACCGCCAGAACTGGTCCCGGTTGTACGACCTGGACGCCCTGGCCGCCAACGAGGTCCCGGTGGCCGCGGCGGTCTACTACGACGACATGTACGTCGACGCCCACCTGCAACTGGACACCCTGTCCGGGGTGGGCAACTCCCAGTACTGGGTCACCAACGAGTTCGAACACGACGGCATCGGCGCCGAACGGACCTTCGCGCGGTTGCGCGAACTGGTCCGTGACCGCGGCGGAGAACAGACAGGAACCGAAGCGCGATGACGCACACTGCCCACCAGGCCGGCCCCGCCACCAAGCCCCCCTACGCCGGTACCCGCCCCCCGCGGTTGCACCAGATCCCGGCCTTCACCGACTACATCGCCCAGCACTGGGGCTCCGAACCCATTCCGGTGGACCTGCCCGAGGGGACCGCGCCGGCGGCAGCGGCCCACCGTCGTCGGCTCAGTGCCGCTCTGCCCGGCCGCACCATCGTGGCCGCAGCCGGCACCGCGCCGATCCGCAACGACGACTGCGCCTACGGCTTCCGCGCCGACAGTGACTTCGTCTGGCTCACCGGGGTGCAGGTGGAGGGCGCCGTGGTGGTGATGACCCCGGTCAGCGGCGGCCATGAGACCACCGTCTACCTCCCGCCGCCGTTCCGGCCGGGCGAGGACGGCTTCTTCGGCAACGCGATGCACGGTGAACTCTGGGTCGGCGCCTCCCCGGGGCTGACCGAGTGGTCCCGGGCCCTGGACGTGGCCGTCCGGGACGTCGCCGAACTGGACACCTCCGCAGGCCTCAGTTCCACCAATGGTCCGGTGCTGGCCACCGCGGTGGTGCCCGAGACCCTGCGCCGCAGCCACTCGATGGAGGTCTCGGCCGAACTGGGCCGTGCACTGGCCCAGCTGCGGATGATCAAGGACGACTGGGAGATCGCCCAGTTGCGCCACGCCGTGGACGCCAGCGTGGGCGGCTTCGCCGCCGTGGCCGGTGAGATTCCCCGTGCCATCGACGAGGGCCTGGGGGAGCGCTGGCTGCAGGGCACCTTCGACCGGCATGCCCGCACGCACGGCAACGGCCCGGGCTACTCCACGATCGTGGGTTCGGGACCCAACGCCCCGGTGCTGCACTGGACCCGGTGCGATGGCCCCATCCGCCCCGACGGGGCGCTGCTCCTGGACATGGGGGTGGAGGCCCGCAGCCTCTACACCGCCGACGTCACCCGCACCCTGCCCGCCTCGGGCACCTTCAGCCCCGCCCAGCGCCAGGTGCACGACCTGGTCGAGAAGTCCCACCGGATCGCGATGAGCCACGTCCGCCCCGGGGTGAACTACCTGGACTTCCACTTCGCCGCCATGGAGGTGCTGGCCGAGGGCCTGCACGACTGGGGCCTGCTGCCCGTCTCGGTCGATGAGGCACTGTCCCCGGCGGGCCAGCAGCACCGGCGCTACATCGTCTGTGGCGTCGGGCACCACCTGGGCCTGGATGTGCACGACTGCTCCAAGGCCGAGTGGGAGGACTACATGGGCGCCGACCTGCAGCCCGGTGTGGTGATGACCGTGGAGCCGGGCCTGTACTTCCACACCAACGACCTGTCCGTACCACCGGAACTGCGTGGCATCGGCGTGCGGCTGGAGGATGACCTGCTGGTCACCGACACCGGCGCCGAGGTGCTGTCCGAGGCCCTGCCCATCGATGCCGCGGGCATCGAGCAGTGGACCCGCCGGCACATGCCCTCCGCCTGAACCTACACCCAACCTGGAGACGACGTGACCCAGACCCAAGATCGCGCTGTGCCTACGGTCGGCCCGCTTGCCCGGCCCTACCCGATTTCCGATGTGGTCGTGGCCGACAACAGCGTGTTCGCCGCCAGCCGTGACCGGATGCTCCATCTGGCCCGCACCTACCCGGTGGATCGCCTGCTCGCGGTGTTCCGCATCAACGCCGGCCTGGACACCCACGGCGCTCAGCCGCCGGGCAACTGGGAGGACTACGGCCACCCGAACGAGCAGCCCTGGAGCGAGAGCGACTACCCGGGCCGGGAGAAGGCCCAGACAGCCAACCTGCTGCGCGGACACTACGCCGGGCACTTCCTCTCGATGCTGTCGATGGCCTATGCCAGCACCGGTGAGCAGGAACTGCGGGCCAAGGTCAGCGAGTTCGTCGAGGGCCTCGGGCAGGTACAGAGCGCCCTCGCCGCAACCGGCCGGTACTCCCATCCCGGTTTCCTGGCGGCCTATGGGGAGTGGCAGTTCTCCCGCCTGGAGGGCTATGCCCCCTACGGCGAGATCTGGGCCCCCTACTACACCACCCACAAGATCATGGCCGGGTTGTTGGACGCCTACGAGTTGGCCGGCAACCTCCAGGCCCTGCGGATCGTGACGGCGATGGGCAAGTGGGTGCACGCCCGGTTGTCCAGGCTGGACCCGGCACAGATCCAGAAGATGTGGTCGCTGTACATCGCCGGTGAGTACGGCGGGATGAATGAGACCCTGGCCCGCCTGGCAGTGGCGGCGCAGGATGAGGAGTTCCTGGCCACGGCTCAGTTCTTCGACCAGGAGAACCTGCTCGAGGCCGGCTCGAGCGGCACCGACATCCTCGACGGCATGCACGCCAACCAGCACCTGCCGCAGTTGGTCGGGTACGTCCACGAGTACGAGTTGACCGGGCAGCGACGCTACCTCGACGCCGCGGCCGGGATCTTCGATTCGATCGTGCCCGGGCGCATGTACGCCCACGGGGGCACCGGGGAGAGCGAACTGTGGGGCCCGGCCGACACCGTGGCCGGGGACATCGGCAACCGCAACGCCGAGACGTGCGCGGCCTACAACCTGCTCAAGATCGCCCGGCTCCTGTTCGCCCACACGCTCGATCCGAAGTACATGAACTACGCCGAGCGCACGGTCCTGAACCAGATTCTCGGATCCCGCAAGGCCGAGGACTCCGACGTCTCGCCCGAGGTCACCTACATGTTCCCGGTGCACCCCGGGGCGAAGCGGGAGTTCAACAACATCGGCACCTGCTGCGGTGGCACCGGCCTGGAGAACCACGTCAAGTACGGCGAGGGGTTGTTCCACCGGGCACCGGGGCAGTTGTGGATCAACCACCTGTTCCCGGCCGCTCTGAACCGGGCCGGCGCCGATGAGTCGGCCGTGCTGAACGTGGCGGTGCAGGGACAGTACCCGCTGCACGGTTCTGTGCAGATCCACTTCGACGCACCGGCCGGTGGGGCCGACAGCGAGGACCTGACCGTGCACGTGCGGATCCCCGAGGCGGTCGGCGGTCCGGTGCAGGTGTCGGTCAACGGCGCCGTGGTGGAGGAGTCCGCCCGGGCGGGGGAGTACCTGAGCCTGCAGCGCCGGTGGCACGACGGCGACGACATCTCCGTGCAAATGCCGCTCACCCTGCGGTCGGTCTCCACGATCGACGACCCGAGCGTGCACAGCCTGGAACTGGGCCCCACCGTGCTGCTCGCCCGGTCCGAGGAGACCACCCAGGTGCGGCTGCCCCTGGCCGGGAACCGCCTGCTGGACGGCAGCCTGCGGACCGAGGCTCCGGCGTCGGACCTGCTGGCGCAGCTGGACGCCCAGGGCACCATCACCTACGCCGGGATGACGTGGGAGCCGGCCTACTCCGGCCAGGACACCCGGTACCACATGTACGTACGCCAGGCCGATGCCACGATCGCCTTCGCCGGCACCGACACCGGGGTGCCCAACCGGATGCGGCCGGCCGGAGTCACGGTGCTGGACTCCATCTGGGAGCCGGGGGTCTTCGTCGACCGGCAGGCCCTCCTCGCCCAGGTGGCCACCGTGGTCGGCCAGGCCCGTACCGAGGGCGTCCTCGGCCGGGATGAGGCCGAGCGCGTGCTCATCGCCGCGGCGCAGGCCGATGTGGACGGCACCGGCACCCCGCGCCGGGCCCGGGTGCGACCCGAGCCCGGCGCTGGCGATGCGATCACCTGGCAGACCGGTGAGCAGGATTCCGACACCGTCTGGTTGCTGCCGGCCGGATGGGCACGGATCCAGGCGCCACCGGTGGTCACCGTGGAGGTGGAGCAGGAGGCCGCACCCTCCGGCTGGTACACCACCACCCCCACGGTGGTGGTGCGGGCGGTGCACCTGGATGCCCAGGACGGCCGGGAGGGGCCCGGCGAGGAGGGCCTGAACATCGAGGTCCAGATCGACGACGGCGACTGGCAGTCCTACACGGGTCCCTTCACGCTGGACCAGGAGGGTGCCCACCAGGTCCGGGCCCGGGTCAGTGACGGCCAGGGCCGTCAGAACCGGGACGAACGGGAACTGAGCATCGACACCGAGCCCCCGGAGTCGGCCGTCAAGGTGCGCGAACTGGGCAGCAGTGTCGAGGTCACCTTCACCGCCACCGATGAGGTCTCGGGGGTCGAGCGGATCCAGTGGGAGGGACCCGGTACGTTCTGGGGCACCTTCTCCGAGGCGTTCGTGCGGACCCTGAACGATACCGAGCAGGTGCTGGAGTACGCCGCCACCGACCGGGCGGGGAACATCGAGCCCCGTCGTCGTGTGGTGCTGCCGGCACTGGGGGAGCAGACCACCAAGGACTGACGACGGCGGAACTCACCTGAGTGAGCACGTCCCGGCTGCCTGGCGCGTCCGGGCGCGAACACGAAGCGGCCGGCCCAGCGGGAAACCCGCTGGGCCGGCCTCGTCCGGTTCGGGAGTGCTTCCCGACCCGGGCGCTCAGCGCTGGGCCGGGCCCTCCTGCAGCCAGACCGCCATGGTGGACTGGCCGCGGTTGTTCCAGGTGTAGTACGGCACCGCGCGTAGTTCCCGCTCCTGCCGGGGAGCGGGGGAGGTGAAGTACAACTGTTCGTCGTCGGCCCCGCCACGGACCTGGGCCCACGCCGGTCCCGCCAACGTGGGGACGGTTCCATCGCCGGCGTCGACGGGGGCCGGGGTCTGCTCTCCCAGCACCATCGCGTGTGCGGGTACGCCCACGTCCAACCCCTCGACGCAGTAGACGAACGGGCCATAGGCCAAGGCGGCACGCCCGGCGGCGGCGCCGACATTGGCCGAGGCGTACAGACGCCGCACGGGCACCTCGAAGTTCACCTCGACCCGGTCGCCGTCGGCCCAGGTGCGGTGCAGACGCACAAAGCCGCCGGCCTCGACCACGGCCTCGACCGCCGTCCCGTTCACCCGGACCGTCATCTGCTCGGCCCAGGACGGAGAGCGCAGCAGCAGGTCCCAGGTCGCCTCCGCATCGGTGCTGATGGTGAAGGAGGCCGGTCCGCCGACGGGTGCGCTGACACGCTGTTCGACCTGCACGCCCGCCCCGCCGATGCGGCAGGTCAGGGTGGAGCCGAGGTACAGGTCGACAGCCACCTCATCGGTCCCCAGGCTGTAGGCGTAACTGCCCAGGGAGGCCTCCAGGCGGGCCAGGTTGGGCGGGCAGCAGGCGCAGTCGAACCAGTCCCGGCGGGCTACGTGCCCGTTGCTGGAGAGGGGGTTGTCGTAGAAGTACGTCAACCCGTCGGCGCTCATCCCGGCGATCGCGCCGTTGTACAGCGCCCGCTCCAGAATCTCCAGGTACCGGGCGTCGCCGCTGTAGGTGGCCATCCGCCGGGCCCAGAAGACCAGGCCGATCGCCGCGCAGGTCTCGGCGTAGGCGCTGTCGTTGGGCAGCACGTAGTCGTGGCTGAAGCCCTCGTTGTGGCGGGAGTCGCCGATGCCGGCGGTCACGTACATGCGCTTGCTGGTCAGATGTTGCCAGAGCCGCTCGGTGGCCTGCCACAAGGTGTCATCACCGGTCTCGGCGGCCACATCGGCCATGGCGGAGTACAGGTACATCGCGCGCACCGCGTGGCCGACGGCCTCGGTCTGCTCCCGCACCGGGGCGTGTGACTGGTTGTACTCCAGGAACTGGGTGCGGCGACGGTCCCGCTGGGGGAATATCGAACCGAAGTAGCCCGGGGTGCCGCGCCGCTGCTGTTCGAGGTCGAAGTAGTGCGGTTCGGTGCCGCGCGAGTCCAGGAACGTCAGCGCCAGGTCCAGGTAGGAACGTTCGCCGGTGGCGCGGTAGAGGCGCACCAGGGCCAGTTCGACCTCCTCGTGACCGCAGTAACCGCCCTCGTGCGGGCCCCCGGGACCGAACTCCTGCACCAGCAGGTCGGCGTAGCGGCGCATGACGTCCAGCAGCGTGGTCTTGCCGGTGGCCTCGTGATGGGCCACCGCGGCCTCGATCAGGTGCCCGGCGCAGTACAACTCGTGGGCATCGCGCAGGTCGGTGAACCGCTCACCGGGCTTGACCACGGTGAAGTAGACGTTGAGGTACCCATCGTCCTGCTGGGCCCCCGCCAGGGCCTCGATGGCGGTGTCGACCTTGGCTTCCAGGTCCGGATCGGGATGGCTGGCCAAGGAGTAACTGGCCGCCTCGATCCATTTGGCGATGTCGCTCTCCCAGAACGGGTGCGGGGTGGGTTCGCCGCTCTCCGGCGTCCACGTCAGCGCCAGCGCACCGAGCCGGCCGGTGGAGACCAGGTGGTCGTACTGGGCGGGCAACGTGGTGGTGCGCAACTGCTGCTGGCGTGGTGACCAGAACGGGTCATCGATCGTCACGGCGCCGGCCGGGACGGATGTGCGGGCGGCGCCCGGGCTGGGTGTGTCAGGTGCGGGTGTGTGAGTCATCGGTCCTTCTCCGGGATGCGGGAACTGTGGGTGACCATCGTGTGGCAGACGGTAGGGGAAATGGGCCGGGCCGGCCCGGACCGTAGTGGTCCGGACCGGCCCGGTGCGGGTCACGGTGCGTGATGTGACCCAGCTGCGGTGCTCACCGGTCGTGCCGGTTCGACCATTGCCCCGTGATCAGGAGTCGTCCTCCTCATCGACCTCGGAGTCCTCGTCGAGTTCGTCCACGTCCACACCGGTGTCGGTCCCGTCGTGACCGGCGTCGGCTTCCCAGCCGACCTTGGTCCAGTCGATGGTCTCGAACAGGCGCGGGCCGTAGTTGGCCAGGCCGTCCCGGTAGGCCCAGATGTTCGGGCCGTTGTAGTAGATCAGGAAGTGGAAGTGGCGGGAGATGGCCTCCTGCTCGATCCGGAGGGTCTCCAGGGCACGCTCGTCATCGTCCAGGATCGTCGGCAGTGCTGCGACCCACTCGTCGATGTCGTCATCGCACACGCCGGTGGGCGTGTACTCACAACCCCAGAACCACCCGGGCCCGCTGGTGGGGTCCGCGCCGCCCTTGGTGTACCCGGACATCACGATTCCGAAGTCCTGGGTGTTCATCGCCTCGCTGAACTCACCAGCACCACGGTTGAAGATCTCCACATCGATCCCGGCCTCACGCATCATGGTCTGGAACGACTGCGCGATCGCGGACTCGGTCGGGTCATCACCGAAGGTGGACAACTGCACCGTCAGCGGCTCACCGGCCTCGTTGGTGACGATCTCACCCTCCTCGCCGGTCCATCCGGCCGCGGCCAGGGTTTCACGGGCGCCGGCGGGGTCGGTGTCCTCGACCGGGTAGTTGTCCTGGTAGCGGGGGTCGAACGGCATCAACAACCAGGAGCCGGGCATCTCTTCTTCCCAGTTCAGGCCCTGGAAGCGGACCTCGGCGAGTTGCTCACGGTCGATCGCCTGGAAGATCGCCTTGCGGACCTCGACGTCGTCGAGGTTGCGGGCATCGGCGTTGAAGAGGAAGCCGCCGTCGCCGATGTGCTGGCCACGGCGGATCTGGTAACCATCGCCGGGCTCACGCCAGTTGGTGACCTCGGAGTAGCGGTCGTAGTTGTTGATCTGGACCGCGTCGGTCTGCTCGTTCTGGAACGCCTGGATCGTGGCCGAGGCCTCGTACTGGACGAAGTTGATCCGGTCCAGCACCGGCTCCTCGCCCCACCAGTTGGGGTTGGGCACCACCGAGACGGTGTTCGCCGCCCGGTCGTAGATGTCCAGGATGAACGGCCCCGCCCGATAGTCGGGCTTGAGGTCGTTGACGAAGCCCTCGTTGAACTCCTCGGCGTCCGTCACCTCCGGGTGCACCATGGAGTAGGCGGCGAACAGTGACGTGATCGGCTTCTGCACCTCAGCCATCGTGACGGTGAAGGACCACTCGTCCTCGCCCATCTCGATGCTTTCGACGCGGTTGAACAAGGCCGAAGCGACTGCATCGAAGTCCTCTTCGGTGTTCATCGCCACGGTGTGCTCGTAGGTGTAGAAGTCGATCGGGGTGCCGTCGTTCCACACCGCCTCGGGGTTGAGTTCGTAGTGCAGGATCTGCGTGCCGTCCTCCTCGAACTCCTCCTGCACATCCAGGAAGTAGTCGGTGTTCAGAACCGGCTGACCCAACGGGTCGGACTTCCAGGCGCTGATGTTGTGCATCGTGGCCATGATGTCCAGGGTGGCGCCGAAGTACCCGTCGACAGCAGCGACGTTCCAGTTCGGCCCCATCCCACCCATCGGGATGGTCAGTTGGCCGCCTTCCTGCAGATTTTCCCGGGGCTGTTCGTTGATGTCATAGACGGCGTCCATGTCATAGGTCGCAGTGCCCTCGACCGGATCGGTGTCGCCACCGCCGCCGCTGCTGCCGCCGTCGCCGTTGCCACAGCCCGCCAGCACCAGGGCGCTGGCGGTCAGCAGCGCGGCTGGCACGAGCAGACGCTTGTGTTTCATCTCTCTCATGTGTCGTTACTTTCTGGGTGGGTTTGCGGGCGCCCTCGTCCCGCGATGGGTAGAGGCCGAGTAGCCTCCGTGGTGTCGGTCGCGTCGGGCCGCGCGACCGCAAGTCTCAGGATGTGTTCTTCCCTGCCGTCCCCCGGAGTTCAAACCCTTCCGCTGACCTTGGGTCCGTGCGCCACCGCTTCGATAAGGTCTTGCGGGTAGTGGCAGGCCACCCGTTGGTCCCGTTCATCGAGGGGATCCAGGGTGGGCTCGGTCTGTTCGCATGCGCTCTGCTTGTCTTCCGGGAGTAGTTGGTACAGCGGGCAGCGGGGGCGGAACCTACAACCCCCGGGGACGTCGGTGGGGGAGGGCAGGTCACCTTCCAAGACCAGGTGGGTGCGGTTCTTCTCCACCTGGGGATCCGGGATCGGGATGGCCGAGAGCAGAGCCTGGGTGTAGGGGTGGCGGGGCCGGTCGAAGATGGTCTCCACGTCACCGATCTCGACGAACCTGCCCAGGTACATCACCGCGACCCGGTCGGAGATGTGCCGCACCACCGACAGGTCGTGCGCGACCATCAGGTAGGACAGGCCCAACTCCGATTTCAGTCGCTGCAGCAGGTTGATCACCCCGGCCTGGATGGACACATCCAGCGCCGAGACCGGCTCGTCCAGCACGATCACCTTGGGATTCAGCGCCAGCGCCCGGGCGATGCCGAGGCGTTGGCGCTGGCCTCCGGAGAAGGCGTTCGGGAACCTGTTGACGTAGTCGCGCTGCAGGCCGACGATCTCGAGCAGTTCCAGGATCCGGGCCTTGACCCGATCAGGCTTCCACCCGTGGGTTTCCATCGGTTCGGCCAGGATCTCGTACACCGTTTGGCGCGGAGACAGCGCCCCGACCGGGTCCTGGAAGACCATCTGGATATCGGCTCGTAGGCTGCGTGGTGCCCGGTGGCGCTTCTTCGACCCCTCGATCGCGGTGCCGTTGATCTCCAGCCGGACACCTTCGGCTGGGTCCATCTCCATGATCTCCAGCAGCGTGGTGGTCTTACCCGACCCGGACTCGCCCACGATGGAGAAGCACTCGGCCTCCCGGACATCGAAACTGACACCGTCCACCGCGCGCACGGTGCCCAGATGCCGTTTGAGCATCCGGCTGCGCAGTACGAACCGACGCTCCAGGTTGTCCGCAGCCAGCACCACCTCGCGCTCGGAGCGCGGCAGTTCCTCGATCTCCGATCGCGGCATCCGTTTGACGCCGTAGACCTCTTGGGCATCGGCGTGCACCGTCTCGTCCAGGCGCACGCACGCAGCGGTGTGATCGCTCCCAAGTTCGATGGGCACCAGGTCCGGCTCGCCCTGCTCGCACTTCTCAGCGGCGAGCGGGCACCGAGGGGCGAAGGTGCAACCAGTGGGCCGATCGACCAGGTTCGGCGGGCGGCCGGGAATGGTGGCCAGGGCGTGCTCGGCGGAGACGTCCAGTCGCGGTACCGCCGCGATCAGGCCCATCGTGTACGGCATCGAAGGGTTGGCGAAGACCTCTTCGGTAGTGCCGGTCTCCACCGCCCGGCCGGCGTACATCACCAGCAGGTCATCGGCCAGACCGGCCACCACACCGAGGTCGTGGGTGATCATGATGATCGCGGCACCGGTCTCCCGGTGGGCGATCTTGAGCAGTTCCAGCACCTGGGCCTGCACCGTCACGTCCAGCGCAGTGGTGGGTTCATCGCAGATGATCACCGCCGGATCATTGGCCATCGCGATCGCGATCATCACCCGCTGGCGCATCCCGCCGGAGAACTCGTGCGGGAAGGAGGTCATCCGGCCCTGTGGGTCTGGGATGCCGACCTTGGTCAGCAGTTCCACCGCCCGGGCCTCCCTGTCCTCCTTGGACATCTCCGGGTTGTGGTTCTTGATCGCATCGGTGATCTGGTGGCCGATCGACAGCACCGGGGTCAGTGAGGACAGCGGGTCCTGGAACACCATGGAGATGGTGTTCCCGCGGTGCTGGCTCATCTGCTTGTCCGACAGGCCCAGCACCGACTCACCGGCGAGGACGACCTCGCCGTCGACCTTGGCGTTGTCCGGAAGGAGCCCCATGACTGCCATCGAGGTGACCGACTTTCCGGACCCGGATTCGCCCACGATGCCCAGCACCTGCCCCGGGTACAGGTCGAAACTGACCCCGCGGACGGCGTGCACGGTGCCCGCCTCGGAGGGGAAGCGCACATTCAGGTCCCGCACGCTCAGGACGGGCTCGTCAGCGCCTGCGGTCGCGGCGCTGCCGGATCGGGTTGCGAAGGTACTCATACTTTGGCCTTACCGCTGGCTTTAGATTCAGGGTCGAGCGCATCCCGCAGCCCGTCGTTGATCAGCGCCAGGGCGCCGACGATGAGCATGAACGCCAGCACCGGGGTCCAGAACATCCACGGCTGGGAGAAGAGGTAGTTGCGCGCCTGGGCGATCATCAGGCCCAGGGAGGTCTCCGGGACGGTGACCCCGATGCCCAGGAAGGACAGGCTGATCTCGGCCAGGATCGCGCCCCAGATGCTGGTGGTGGCATTGATGATGGCCAGGGAGGCCAGGTTCGGGGCCAGATGGCGCCAGACGATCCGCAGCGAGGGGACGCCCATGAAACGGGCGGCCTTGACGAACTCGCGGTCCACGAATGACAGCGCCATCCCGCGGATCAGACGGGCCGAGGACATCCAGCCGAACATCACCATGATGAAGGCCAGAAGCACCGGTCCGCCCCCGCGGCCGGTCATGATGATCCCGATCAGGATGATCTGGGGGAACATGATGAGGGACTCGATCACCCACATCCAGCCGCGGTCCACCCAGCCGCCGAAGTAGGCCATCGCGCATCCGATGATCAGGCTCATGATCGGGGTCAGCAGACCCACGACCAGGCCGATCATCAGGGATGTCCGAGCTCCTTGGGCGAGCAGGGCCACCATGTCCACGCCTGCGGAGTTGGTGCCCAGCCAGTGCTCCTCGCTCGGCGGGGAACCGAGGGAGAGAAAGTCCTGCTGGGTGTAGTGCCATGGGGTGAGCAGGTGGCCGAAGAGCGCGAACGCCCCGATCAGGCCGAGCATGATCAGGCCGAGGACGGCGAGTTTGTTGCGGAAGAACCGTTTCAGGATCAGCCGCTTCTTGCCAAGTGGTTTGAAGTCGGCGCCCACGGGGTCGTCAGGGGCGTCCTCGCGGGTGGGTACCTCAGCGCCGGTACTACGGGCGTTCTGAGTCGCGGACAGCGGAGTCATCGACATGGCTCAGAGCCTCACTCTCGGGTCGACGATCGAGGTGAACAGGTCCGCCAGGAGCGCGCCGATGGCGAAGATGACACAGCCGTAGAAGGTCATCAGCACGGTGGAGTTCACGTCGTGGGCGTGCAGGGCACGGATGGACCAGGATCCGAGTCCGTCCCAGTTGAAGATCACCTCGGCGAAGACCGTGCCGGTGAACAGCGCCGGGATAGTGAAGGCCAGGGACTGGGCGGTCGGCACGAACGACACCCGCAGGGCGTGCTTGCGGATCGCCTGGTTACGGGTAAGTCCGGTGGCCCGGGCGGTCCGGACGA
The DNA here is from genome assembly GCF_049725055.1 of Pseudactinotalea sp. Z1739. Next base: position 110,279 of record NZ_JBMPQA010000006.1, read on the forward strand.
AGTCGGCGTTGACGAAGTCAAGGAGGTACTGGCGTTGGGAGATCTGCATCGAGGCCCACCCGAAGATGGTCATCGCCACCGTGGGGACGGCGTAGTGGGCGGCCATGTCCACGATCTGGTTCCAGGTTCCCTCGACCCCGATGCTGCGGAACCCGGTGACGTAGAAGATGCGTTCACTGGACTGGTCGTTGATCCAGATCGCCGCGCGCTGCACCAGCAGGTAGGCCACCGGGGTGGGCAGCACCATGGTGAGGTAGGAGTACCAGGTGGTGACCCGGTCACCGAGTTTGTACTGCCGGGCTGCGGAGAACACTCCCAGGGCGATCCCGAGGATGAAGGTCAGCACCGTCGCGGCCAGGGTGAGCTGGGTGGAGATCCAGATCCGGATTCCGAACTCGGAGTTCACGAATCCGCCGCTGGGGGTGCGGCCCCAGTCCCAGTCGGTCAGGATCGCGGTCAGCCAGACCCAGTAGCGCTGGAAGGCGTTCTGGTCCGGGTCCAGGTCCAGGCGAGCCAGAGTTTGCTGGACCCGTTCGTAACTGACCTCTGGGTCCATCTCCATCCGGCCCTGGGTGTCCAGCATCTGCAGGGCCGGGTTGAAGAAGGTCACCGCGAGCAGGTAGGCCAGGGACGTGACCACGATGGTCATGATCGCGTAGCGGACGAACCGCATCCCGAGGAACTTCAGCACGGTGCCCATCCCTCACGGAGCCGCGCGATCCGAACCGGATTCATCGCTTCACAGTTCGTCATCGATGTCCTCGCTCTGCGTCTCGTCCATGGCGTGGCGCCTCACTGCCCCCGTCACATTCGTAGAAATGTAACACATGCAATGTGCCATGTTACGCGCGGATGCTTGCCTGGAACGGCGGCCTTCACCATTGCGGTCCCACCACTGCCAGTGACGTGCGTCTGCTGGGGCGGTGCCGCCCATGTTAACGCTCACGCTATGGACAGTCACATCGCCTCCCCAGCCGTGGGTCCAGTGGTGCGCCCCGCTCATGCGTGGGCGGCCCGCCGCTGGTCGATGAAGCGCTCCATGTGCTCCTCGAAGACGGCCAGCGGCACGCTGCCCAGTCCCAGCACGGTGTCGTGGAAGTCGCGGATATCGAAGTGCGCGCCCAACTCTGCCTCGGCGCGGGCGCGCATCTTCTGGATGCTCAACTGGCCCAGGTAGTAGGCCGCCGCCTGGCCCGGCCAGGCGATGTAGCGGTCGATCTCGGTGACGATCTCGTGCTCGGCGATCGCAGTGTTCTCGCGCAGGAAGTCCTGGGCTTGCTCCCGGCTCCACCCCAGTGCGTGCATGCCGGGATCGACCACCAGCCGTACCGCCCGCCACATCTGGAAGGACAGCATGCCCATCGTCTCGAAGGGCGTGGTGTACATGCCCATCTCCACCCCCAGCCGCTCGCAGTACAGCCCCCAGCCCTCACCGAAGGCGGAGATGTACTGACGGCGGAAGTCCGGCAGATCGAGTTCCCGAGCCAGGGAGAGTTGGAAGGAGTGCCCCGGAGCGGACTCGTGCAGGGTCAGCGCCGGCAGGGAGTACAGCGGCCGGGCGGGCAGGTTGTAGGTGTTCAGGATGTAGGCATCCGGTGCCCCGCGCCCGAAGGTGTCGAACGGGGCGATGTCGGGCGGGGTCTGCACGATCGCGAACCGTTGATCGGGCAGACGGCCGAAGTAGCGGTGGATGACGCCGTCGAAGGCCTTGCAGGTGTAGGCGGCCTCGGCGATCAGTTGCCGGGGCGTGCTGGCGTAGAACTGCGCGTCGGCGCGCATGAAGGCGAGCATGCCGGCCACGTCGCCGGTGAAGCCGACCTCGGCAGCCACCTGCTCCATCTCGGCCCGGATCGCGCGTACGTGCTCCATGCCGATGTCGAAGATCTGCTGGGGGCTCAGGTCGGTGGTGGTGAACTCCCGCAACTGGGCGGCGTAGAAGGCCTCTCCCTCGGGCTGGTCGTGCGCGGCGATGCTCTCTGGCAGGTTCGGCAGGTACTCGGTGACCAGGAACTCCAGCAGCTCGGCATAGGCCGGCACCACCACCTCGCGCAGCAGCGCGGCAGCCTCCTGCTGCAACTCCTCACGAACGGCGGCGTCGATGGCCTCGGGCAGGGTGCGCAGGGGCGCGAACAGGGCCAGCTCGGTGACATCGGCGGCCTGGGCGACGGCGCGGACCGGCTCCTCGCGCCCGGTCAGGGTGATCCGGGGCGGACCGAAGCCGCGGGCCAGCCCGGCGCGCATGTTCTCGGTCTGCTGGGCGAAGTACCGCGGGATCTGGGCGAGCCGGCCCAGGTAGCTGCGGGCGTCGTCGTCGGTCATCAGCACCTGGCGCATCGCGCCGAAGGTGAGGTTGCGCCAGAACGCCGAATCGGCGTTCACCGGGCGCTCCCACAGCCGGAACCGCTGAGAAGCCACCAGCGTCTGCAGCTGCTGGGCGTAGACGTCGTAGTCGAGCCGTTCGGTCTCGGTGAGTTCGGAGCGCGGGATCCGTTCCAGTGCCACCAGGGTCTGCTCCCAGCGTTGCCGGCGTCGCTCCTGGCTGGCCTCGTCGACCTGGGGCAGGAAGCCGACGACCTCGGTGGGCTGGGTCATCGTCAACGGGCCGAGTTCCCCGGTCCGCCAGGCCCACTCCTGGGCATAGAGGTCCCGCAACGCCTCGGCTGCACTGGTCGTGGTGCGACCCGGCCCGGCCGGGGGTGTGGATGTCGTCATGATCAGTGCCTCATTGCGTCGCTGGGTCACGGTCCATCCCGCACTATACATACAGTGCAATGTCACAGTTGACACGTGGCGAAGATGAGAGCACACTGGCGCCAGTGTGCAGAGGCCTTCTGCACGAACGTGGGATTCAGAGGAGACCTCTCATGAGTGAGCGCAAGCCCTGGCACGGTGTGATCGTCGCGACCACCCTGCCGTTCAAGGACGACCTGTCGGTGGATTACGACGCATACGGCGAGCACGTGCAGTTCCTTGCCGCGAACGGCTGCCACGGGGTCGCGCCGAACGGATCGCTGGGGGAGTACCAGACGCTGTCGGACGAAGAGCGCGCCCGGGTGGTCGAGACCGCCGTGGCCGCTGCACCGGAGGGCTTCACCGTGATGCCCGGGGTGGGCGCCTACGGCGGCCTGCAGACCGAGAAGTGGGCCAACCAAGCGGCCGAGGCCGGCGCTCAGGCCGTGATGCTGCTGCCCCCGAACACCTACCGCGCCAACGATGACGAGGTGGTGGAGCACTTCCGCCTGGCCGCCAGGGCCGGTCTGCCGGTGGTGGGGTACAACAACCCGATCGACACCAAGGTGGACCTGACCCCCGAACTGATCGCCCGGATCCACAACGAGGGCAACATGGTGGGCGTCAAGGAGTTCTCCGGTGACGTGCGTCGCGCGTACGCGATCAAGGAGCTCAGCCCGCAGATGGACATCCTGATCGGCACCGACGACACCCTGCTGGAGACCGGCCTGGCCGGCGCGGTGGGCTGGGTGGCCGGCTACACCAACGCGATCCCGCAGACCACGGTGGAACTGTTCAACCTGTCCACCTCCGGCAAGGCCGAGGACCTCCTCAAGGCCCGTGAGATCTACACCGACCTGCACTCGCTGCTGCGGTGGGACACCAAGACCGAGTTCGTCCAGGCGATCAAACTCTCCATGGACATCTACGGTCTCAAGGGCGGCCCCACCCGTCCGCCGCGTGGTCCGCTGGCAGACTGGATGCGCAAGGGCATCACTGCCGACACCGAAGCGGCCCTGGCCAAGGGTTACAAGTAAGCCACCAGGCGCGGCGGAACCGCCAGGGACCGCGGCCCGGGACCACGAAGGAACACTCGTGAGAACCTCACACGTCTACCACGCCGTTGACTCACACACCGAGGGCATGCCCACGCGCGTGATCACCGGCGGGGTAGGCGTGTTCCCGGGTGCCACGATGGCCGAGCGGCGGCTCTGGTTCGCCGAGCACAACGACCACCTGCGCCGGCTGCTGATGCGCGAGCCGCGCGGGCACAGCGCGATGAGCGGGGCGATCCTGCAGCCGCCCACCCGCGACGACGCGGACTGGGGCGTGCTGTTCATCGAGGTGTCCGGTCTGTTGCCGATGTGCGGGCACGGCACGATCGGCGTGTGCACCGTGCTGGTGGAGACCGGCATGGTCGAGGTCACCGAACCGGTCACCACCATCCGGTTGGACACCCCGGCCGGCCTGGTGGTGGCGCAGGTCGCGGTGCAGGACGGTTCGGCCACCTCGGTGACGATCACCAACGTGCCCTCCTTCACGTTGAGCACCGGTGCGAGCGTGCAGGTTCCCGGCCTGGGCGAGGTCACCTACGACATGGCCTTCGGCGGCAACTTCTATGCCGTGGTGGAACTGGAAGACCTGGGCCTGCCGTTCGACCGGGCGGCCAAGGACGAACTGCTCTCCGCAGGGCTGGCCATCATGGCGGCGATCAACGAGACCGACGCCCCGGTGCATCCCACCCGCCCCGACATCACCGGATGCCACCACGTGTACCTGCAGGCCCCGGGTTCCACGGCGAAGCACTCCCGGCACGCCATGGCTATCCACCCCGGGTGGTTCGACCGTTCCCCCTGCGGCACCGGTACCAGCGCCCGGATGGCGCAGCTGCACACCAAGGGGGAGTTGGCGCTGAACACGGACTTCGTGAACGAGTCCTTCATCGGCTCCCGCTTCGTGGGCCGGTTGACCGGGACCACGAAGGTCGGCGACGTGGACGCGGTGGTGCCCACCGTGACCGGCCGGGCCTGGATCACCGGGACTGCGCAGTACTTCCTGGATCCCTCCGACCCATATCCCGAAGGATTCGAGTTGTGACCGCGCTGTGCAATTGCGCCGATGTAGGCTACCGGCACACGGCTCACCGTTGAGTGTGTCGTTACCTATCAGTGACCAGCAGGAGACCACTATGACGTCGGCTCAGGACATTCCGCTCCACACGATCCAGCAGTACAAGAGCCTGCGCGCCAGCGTCACCGAGGCGCTGCGCACTGCCATCATCGTGGGGGACCTGGAGGAGGGCCGGCTCTACTCAGCGCCTGCGCTGGCCGAGCCGTTGGGGGTCTCCGCCACCCCGGTGCGCGAGGCCATGATGGACCTGGCCGGGGAGGGTTTGGTCATCTCGGTCAAGAACAAGGGGTTCCGGGTGACCGTGATGACCCCGCGTGACCTGGAGGAGATGGCCGAGGTACGCACGCTCCTGGAGGCCCCGGTGGTGCGCGACCTGGCCGGGACGATCCCGGCCCCGGACTACGCGAGCCTGCACCGGCTCGCCGACGAGGTCACCGCCGCTGCCGAGGCCGGGGACCTGCGCACCTACCTCAGCGGGGACCGGAAGTTCCACGCCGACCTGCTGCGCTGCTCCGGGAACACCCTGCTGGTGGAGCTGGCCACCCGGCTGCGCGGGCAGACCCGCCTGAAGGCCCTGCGCCCGCTGGCCGAGGCCGGCGTGCTGGTGGACTCCGCCCGCGAGCACACCCAGCTGCTGGAGCTGATGGAGGCCGGCGACGCGGCCGGCACCTACGACCTGATCGTGACCCACATCGGGCACGTCTCCCGGCTCTGGGCCCAGGGCGTGGGAAGCGAGCCGGCCGAGACCCCTGCGGCGTCCACGACCTCTGATACCGCCGCGGCCCTGATGGAGGGGCCGGGCAGCGGCTCCGGGTGACGGTGGCCGACTCAGTGAACCCTGCGCAGGTCACCGCCGGGACCAGCGACGTCATCGTCATCGGCGCCGGCGCCGTCGGGGCCGCGGTCGCCTACTACAGCGCCCGGGCCGGGCTGTCGGTGACGGTGCTGGACCGCGGCCGCCCGGGAGGTGCCACGTCCTCGCGGTGCGAGGGCAACATCCTGGTCTCGGACAAGGAACGCGGGCCCGAACTGGACCTGGCGAACTTCTCGCTGTCGCTGTGGCACGGCGAACTCGCCGAGTTCGCGGACCTGTGGGAGTTCGAGGCCAAGGGCGGCATCATCGTGGCCTCCCGGGACTCCTCCATGGTCTCGTTGCAACGGGCGCTGCAGGCCCAGCGCAGCCACGGGATCCGGGTGCAGGACATCGACGTGGCGGCGTTGCGGGAGTTGGAACCGCACATCAGCGACGAGGCGGTCGGGGCAGCGTTCTACCCCGACGACTGCCAGGTGATGCCGATGCTGCTGACCGCACACCTGTTGCGGATGGCGGCCGGGTACGGGGCCAGCGTGGTCGCCGAGACCGAGGTGCACGGCTTCGTGCGGGACCGCGCCGAGCGCATCACCGGGGTGCGCACCACGCGCGGTACCTTCTCCGGGGCGGCGGTGGTCAATGCCGCCGGGCCGTGGTCGGCACAGGTGGCGCAGTTGGCCGGGGTGCACGTACCGGTGGCACCGCGGCGGGGCTATGTGCTGGTCACCGAACCACTGCCGCCGCGGGTCTTCCACAAGGTCTACGCAGCCGAGTACATCGACAACGTGGGTAGTTCGGACAGCGGGCTGCAGGCCTCGCCGGTGGTGGAGGGCACGCCCTCGGGCACCATCCTGGTGGGGTCCTCCCGCGAGCGGGTCGGGTTCGACGAGCGGCCCAACCCCGCGGCACTGGAACTGATCGCGGCGAACGCGCTGGCTCTGTTCCCCTTCCTGGCCGAGGTGCGCATCCTGCGCCACTACTTCGGATTCCGTCCCTACAGCCCCGATCACGTACCCGTCATCGGCCCGGATCAGCGTGCCGAGGGGCTGTGGCACGCGTGCGGGCACGAGGGCGCCGGGATCGGACTCTCGGTGGGTACCGGCAAACTCATCGCCCAGTCCCTTACCGCCCGCCCCGAGTTGGACCTGGCGCCGTTCGCTCCGCACCGCTTCGGCGCCGCCGCGGACGCCCACCACCAGGAGGCCTCCTGATGAGCCCGGATCGCGACCTCACCATCACCGTGGACGGGCAGGCGGTGCAGGTGCCACCGGGCCGCACGGTGGCGGCGGTCCTGATGGCCGAGACGGACCGGATGGCCTGGCGGCGCACCCGCTTCGCCGGGCAACCGCGCGGGCTGTTCTGCGGCATCGGGGTCTGCTTCGACTGCCTGGTCAGCATCGATGGGCGCCCGTCGATGCGCGCCTGCCTGGTGCAGGCGGCCGAGGGCATGGTGGTCCGGACCGGCACAGCCGACGACGACGGGGCCGCACCTCGCGAGGAGAGCGACGACCAGGGGAGCGGGCAGCCATGAGCGTTCAGACCGGCGACGGTTCCTACGCTGCCGACGTCGCCGTCGTCGGTGCCGGCCCGGCCGGGCTGGCCGCGGCCGATGCCGCGGCCCGGTCCGGTGCGCGGGTGCTGTTGATCGACGCTGCCCGCCAGTTCGGCGGGCAGTACTGGCGCCACGCCGACGAGGCGACCGAGACGGGCGACCCCTCGCGCTGGCACCACGGCTGGCGCACCTACACCGGCCTGGCCACCAACGTGCGCGCGGCGATCGATGCGGGGCAGGTGATCTACCGTCCCGGCACCCAGGTGTGGTCCATCACCCGCACCGACGGCGGCGCCGGGATGGTCGCACCGGGGTACCTCATCAGCACCGCGGCCGTCCCCGAAACCGCGCCCGCCACGGAAACCGGTCACGTCCGGGCACGCACGCTCATCCTGTGCCCGGGCGCCTATGACAAGCAGGTGCCGGTCCCCGGGTGGACGCTGCCCGGGGTGATGGCGGCCGGGGGAGTGCAGGCCTTCATCAAGACCCAGGGGGTGGCACCCGGCGCGCGCGTCTTCCTCGGGGGCACCGGTCCGTTCCTGCTCTCCGCGGCGGCCTCGGTGCTGCAAGCCGGGGCACAGGTGCGCGGGGTCGCCGAGGCAGCGGCCCTGCGTGGCTGGTTCCCGCGCGGCGTCACCGGCCTGGCGGTGCCATCGAAACTGAAGGAGGGTGTGGCCTACGCCGCCCTCCTGGCCCGCCACCGGGTGCCCTACCGCACCCGCACCGCCATCACCGGTGTCCACGGTCAGCACCGGGTTGAGGCCGTCACCATTGCCAAGGTGGACTCCCGCGGCAGCATCCGCCCGGGCAGTTCCCGGCGGATCGGGGGGATCGACGTCGTCGGTCTCGGCTGGGGCTTCACCCCGCAGGCCGAGTTGCTGCTGCAACTGGGCGCCCGCACCCGGGTGGACCTGGACGGTTCCCTGGTCGGAACGGTCGAGGAGGACCAGCGCAGTTCGGTCCCGGGACTGTTCCTGGCCGGGGAGATCACCGGCGTGGCCGGCGCGGCCGCGGCCGTTGCCGAGGGGCGGATCGCCGGAGCGTCGGCGGCGTCCCTGGCCCACGGCACCGTGACTGGCACCTCGCGCACGGACCGGCTGGTGCGCCGGCAGCACCGCGCCTTCGCCCGGGCGATGCATCGCGCGCACCCGCTGCCGCCGGCCTGGACCGACTGGTTGCAGGCGGACACCATCGTGTGCCGCTGCGAGGAGGTGCCGTGGAGCCGGGCCCGCGAGGCCGGTAAAGAATTGGGAGCCGCCGAACCACGCGGGCTGAAGGGCACCACCCGCATCGGCATGGGCTGGTGCCAGGGGCGGATGTGCGCACTCGCCGCGGTCTGCGGGAGCCCGTCGAGGGAAGCCGCCGGCAGGGGTACCGGGAAGCACGGCGAGGGTGCGCCGGCAGCGAACGGGGGCGGCCCTCACCTTGCTGCGGGCGCCGCAACGGCGGATACTCGCGCTAGGCCCCCCGCTCATGACGCCCTGATCTCCACCGCGCGCCGTCCGGTCGCCATGCCCGTCACGTTCACCACGATGGCCGATTCCACCGCTGCGCCGCCCGCTCGGGAGCGCCGCGGATCCGACCCGCACTCGAATGCAACGAAGGAGCAGAGATGACAGCACCAGTCGCCAACTACCGAAGCACCACCGATCACGCCCAACTCGACCGGGTGCTGCAGGCTGCTGCCGTGGCTGCACCGGAGTGGTCGGCCATGAGCGCCGAGGACCGCGCGGGTGCCCTGGAGGGCGTGGCCGACGCCCTGGAGGGCGCCGGGCCCGAACTGATCCCGGTGGGCATGCGTGAGACGAACCTCGCCGAGGGCCGCCTGCAGGGCGAGTTGAAGCGGACCGCCTTCCAGTTGCGGCTGTTCGCCGAGGTGGTGCGCGACGGCCGGCACCTGGACGCGCGCATCGACCACGCCGACGCCGACTGGCCGATGGGTGCCCCGCGCCCGGACCTGCGCCGGTACCTGCGTCCGATCGGGCCGGCGCTGGTGTTCTCCGCCTCGAACTTCCCCTTCGCCTTCTCCGTGGCCGGTGGCGACACCGCCTCAGCCCTGGCCGCCGGTAACCCGGTGGTGGTCAAGGCCCATTCCGGTCACCCCGAACTCTCCCGCATGACCGGTGACGTGGTCACCGAGGCACTGCGCCGCGCCGGCGCGCCAGAGGGTGTCTTCGCCGTGGTGTACGGGCGCGAGGCGGGCACCGCGGCGGTCCAGGACCGGCGCATCAAGGCCGCCGGGTTCACCGGGTCCATCCCCGGCGGGCGCGCCCTGTTCGACCTGGCCAATGCCCGTCCCGAGCCGATCCCGTTCTACGGCGAGTTGGGCAGCAACAACCCCGTCTTCGTCACCGAGGCTGCCGCGGCCGAGCGGGCCGATGAGATCGCCGAGGGCTTCATCGGCTCCTTCACCATGGGCACCGGCCAGTTCTGCACCAAGCCGGGCACCCTGTTCGTTCCGGTGGGCTCGGGCCTGGTGGAGAAACTCCAGACGGCCACGCTTCCGGCGGTGCACGACTTCCTGAACGAGGGGATCGGCAAGGGCCACGCGGAGTCGCTGAGCGAACTGAGCGGGCACCCGCAGGTCGAGGTGCTGGCACAGGGTCAGGACGGGCCGGAGGGCCAGGTTCCCACCCTGCTGCGCACCACCGCCGATGCGATGCTGGCCGACCCCGACGCGCTGCAGGCCGAGTGCTTCGGTCCCACCGCGTTGGTCGTGGAGTACGAGAACCTGGATCAGGCGGTGCAGGTGGCGCGCACCTACGGTGGCCAGCTCACCGCCGGGGTGTTCGGGCAGGACGACTGCCCCGTGCAGCCGCTGTTGGCGGTGCTGACCGAGATCGCCGGCCGGGTGATCTGGAACCAGTGGCCCACCGGGGTGTCGGTGACCTACGCCCAGCAGCACGGTGGCCCCTACCCGGCCACCACCGCGGTCGGTACCACCTCGGTGGGGACCGCGGCGATCAACCGGTTCCTGCGCCCGGTGGCCTACCAGAACCTGCCCCAGCACCTGCTGCCGGCCGAGTTGCAGGACGCCAACCCGCTCGGCCTGCCCCAGATGGTCGACGGGAAGTAACCCCAGCGCCCCCGGTTTCTCTCGCGCAGGTTCAGGATCGGAGGGCCCGCGAAGCCGCGATTGTTCGGCTGTGGTTGGGGTTAGCCTCGATCAATGCTGACTTGGAAGGATTCACCGGTGGCTGGGTGGCTGGGTGGCTGGGTGGCTGGGTGGCTGGGTGGAACGTACCGACGGTCTGTCCGTTGTCCCGCGCACCCGGCGGATGCTGTCAGATGATGCCGCGGCCCTCTCGTCGGGCCTGCAGCCACTCGCGGATGAAGGCCCGGAAGACCACGAGCATCACTCCGGCCACCAGCACGGGCCAGATGAGGACGTAGGCGGTCAGTAACCACACAGGCATATCGGTTGCTCCTTCCGTCTCAGCGGGCACCGGCCGGGGCCGGCTGCTGGTCGGGATCGTCATCGGGATGGGGCAGGGCGGCGACGTCCGGGGTGAGCCCGGCCCGAGCCGGCGTTCCGGGAGAGGGGAGTGCGTCGTCGTCGCTGGGGTCGAAGTCCCCCACGCGGTGCTTGATCACGGAGAAGTCGAAGCGCTGCTTGCTGCGCCAGGACATCGCCGCACACACGATCGTGGACACGGCGTAGGCGATCAGGGAGGCGCTCAGAGTGGCGTAATCGTGCAGGAAGCCGATCGCGAACGGGGCGGTGATCAGGGTGCCCGCGGCGCCGACGATCTTGGCGACCCGGGCTCCGAAGAACCCGAAGGCCATCAGGCCCAGCACCACTCCGACACCGATGACGGCGAGCACGTCGCTGATCAGGCCGGTCAACCCGGTCATCGGGACCCAGCCGAAGCGCACCGGGATGAACACCGCCAGTGCGGTGATCACGGCGGTGGTGAAGGCCCGGTTGGTGACCTTCTCCCAGTAGAAACTGGCGATCACGGGGAACACCAGTGCGCCCCACAGTGCGCCCACGAAGACCAGCAGGTCCAGGATGTTCATCTGGAAACTGGCCAGCGTCACCGCGATCGCGGTCGCCAGGATCATCGTGAGCCGGCCCGCCATGATCATGACCTTCGGGTTCGCCCGCTCCTTGCCGGCCACGTTCTGCCCGTAGATGTCGGCCATCACGATCGAGCTGAGCGCGGACAGGTCCGAGTCGGCGGTGGAGGACAGCGCCCCGATCACCATGACGAAGAACAACACCAGCAGGGCCGCTGGCAGGTAGGAGGCGGCCATCTGGGGTATCAGGTTGTTCGGATCCCCGCCCATCGGCTCCAGCCCCAGGTAGAGCGCCAGCACCCCGAGCATGCCCACCCCGATCACCATCGCCCCGTAGCCCACGGTGGCGGTGATGAAGGTCTTCTTGATCAGGTCCTGGCGCACCGCGAACAGGCGCTGGGCGATGGTCTGGTTCCCGATCGCGTAGGCGAGGACGGCCGCGATGTAGGGCGCCCCCTGGCGCAGGAAGGCCTCGGAGGAGAAGAAACTGGACTGCTGGGCGGTGAGGTTGTCCGCGCCGGCGGTGAAGGCGGTGGGGAAGTCGGCGGCGAAGAAGATCGCCGGCACGATCACGGCCACAGCGCCCAGCATGGCCATCACCTGCATGAAGTCGGTGAGCACCGAGGCCCGGAATCCCGACCAGAGGGTATAGAGGAGCACGCCACCTGCCACGGCGAAGACGCCCTGGAGGAACGTGAACGGGGACAGCAGTGCCACCAGCGCACCGCCGGCGATGAAGTTCGACATCAGCGAGATCACGCTCCCCACCACGTTGGAACCGGCCAGCATCAACTGGCTGGAGCGCCCGTGGCGGGCGAACATCACCTCGGCCAGGGTGTGCGCCCGGGGCGCCACCTGGCGGATCCGCTCGCCGAAGGGGTAGATGAACAGGATCATCAGCGCACCCCACAGCCCGTAGTGGATCGGACCGGAGATCCCGTAGGTGTACCCCGAGGTCGCCGAGGCGTACATCGAGGAGGCCCAGATCCAGGTGGCCGTCATCGAGGCGGCGGAGATGCCGAACCCGATCTTGTTCCCGGCGGTCATGTACCCGTCGGCGTTCTCCCGCTTCTTGGCGATTCGGGTGGAGACGAAGAAGGTGCCTCCGTAGAAGAGGATGATCAGCACGATGACGGTGATCGCCCCGAACTGGACAAGTTCTGGATCGCCCAAAGCGGTGTCTCCTTGTGAAAGTGTTCTGCTGTCGGATGCGCCCGATCGGCACGCAGGCGCGCAGCGGCTCGACGGTAGTCGTCGCGGCGGCGCAGCAGGCAAAGTCCAGCGGCCTCGGTCGCTCTCCGTCATGGGGCGATCGCTGCGAGGTCCTGACCGGCACTTGGCAGACGCATGGTCTTGCCTTGCCCTCGTTGGCACTGCGTTTTGGTGTGCCTATCGGACAGCAATGGACTGTACCATTTCACCGGTCTCCTATCCAATCCGCGGCAGGTGGTGCATCGGGCGGGAGGTAGGGCACGTGCGGGTGCATCGCGCAGGTGTGGAGGCCGGCCGGGGGCCGGGTGAAGGCGTGCCAGAGTAGTGCCATGAGCACCGAGAGGTTCGACGTCAAAGCCGCCACCTGGGATGCCGACCCGGACAAACTCACTCAGGCGGGCGAGGTGGCCGGTGCGATCCGTGCGGCGGTCCCGCTGAACCGCAGCATGCGGCTGCTTGAGTACGGTGCGGGCACCGGGCTGGTCAGCCAGGGTCTCGCCGATTCGGTCGGCCCGCTCACCCTGGCCGACAACTCCGCCGGGATGCGCGCGGTGATGCAGGCCAAGATCGTCTCCGGTGCCCTGATGAACGCCCGGGTCTGGGACCTGGACCTGCAGGCTCGACCGGTTCCCGCCGAGACCTTCGATCTGATCGTCACATCCCTGGTGCTGCACCATGTGCGGGACTTGGACTCGGTCCTGACCGGCTTCGCCCAGTTGCTCGTGCCCGGTGGCTACCTGGCCGTCGCGGACCTGGACGCCGAGGACGGGTCCTTCCATGATCACGACTTCGACGGCCACCACGGCTTCGACCGCGGCGAACTCACCGACCGGCTCACCAGCGCCGGATTCACCGATGTCCGGATGCAGGACGCTACCCGGATCGACCGGGACGGGACGCGGTACTCGGTGTTCCTGGCCACCGCGCGCCGGTCCGAATAAAGGGCGCCGGGGCGACGCGGACGGCAACAGGGCGGATCCGTGCCGCATTGGTCCTGCGCCGGTGGCCGCGAGAGGCCATAATCGACTCCACGTACACGCAGGGGAGCGATTGTGGCGAGGACGACGCGGCAAACGGGATCGGCTGACGACCCAAGCGCCCCGGAGCCGCCTGCGCCCGCAGCGACCGGCGGAGGCCTGGCCGCCCGGATGCTGGTGCTGGCCACGGTGGGATTCCTGATCAATTTCTGGTCCTGGGCGCTGCTGGGCCCACTGGGCAACACCTATGGTGACGAACTCGGACTGACCGGGTTCCAGGTCGCGGTGGCGGTGGCTGTTCCGGTCGTCGTCGGTTCGCTCGGGCGCATCCCGGTGGGCGCGCTGAGTGATCGGCTCGGCGCGCGGGTGATGTTCCCCCTGGTGAGCCTGCTCGCGATCCTGCCGACCCTGTACGTGGGATTGGGCGCCAGGAGTTTCACCACCCTGGTGATCGGCGGCTTCTTCCTCGGTATCGGCGGCACATCCTTCGCCATCGGGATCCCGTTGGTGAACTCCTGGTACCCGCCCTCCCGCCGGGGCCTGGCGCTGGGCATCTTCGGCATGGGCACCGCCGGCACCGCGGTAGCGGCCTTCACCACCGTGGCGCTGCGCGAGGCGTTCGGGCACGAGGCGCCGTTCGTGCTCGTCTCCGCGGTGCTGCTGATCTATGCGGTGCTGGCCTGGCTGCTGCTGCGTGACGCGCCGGGACGGGTGCCGGCGTCCGGGTCGATGCTCGCGCGCACCTGGAACACCCTCAAGTTGCCCGTCACGTTGCAGCTCTCACTCATCTACGCCCTCGGTTTCGGGGGGTTCGTCGCCTTCAGCGTCTACCTGCCCACCTACCTGGTCAACGACTACGGACTCGAGGCCGGTGATGCGGCACTGCGTACCGCCGGCTTCATCGTGCTCGCGGTGGTCGCGCGCCCGACCGGCGGTTGGCTCTCGGACAAGTTCCACCCGGTCACCGTGCTGACCTGGTGTTTCGGGATCGCCACCGCGATGGCGGCGCTGGCGGCGATGCGACTGGAGCTGCTCCCGGTCGGGACCGTCGCCTTCCTGGGGCTGGCGGCGACACTGGGCGGGGCCGCGGGTGCCTGCTTCGCACTGGTCTCGCGAATGACCCCGACCGGGCAGGTCGGCTCGGTCACCGGCGTGGTGGGCGCCGCGGGCGGTCTCGGTGGCTTCTTCCCCCCGCTGGTGATGGGCGCCGTACACGGCCTCACCGGGGCCTACACGCTGGGCTTCGTGCTCCTGGCGATGAGTGCCCTGGCCATGACCGCCTTCGTCTGGTGGCCGGTGGGCAAGGCCGCCCGCGCCGCATCCTGAGTCCGGCGGCGCGTCACGAAGCGCAACCGTTACCGGGGCACCCTGCCGGCCTCGGCGCGACCGGGTCCGGGACCATCGAGCGCAGCGCCGCCGGCCACCCGCCCGCCCAGCACCACGTGCCGCGGGCGGGTCGCGGCGACGGGGTCGGTGAGCGGGTCCCCGGTCGTCACGACCAGATCCGCGGGCGATCCCACCCGGATCCGGCCGGCGTCCACCCCGAGGGCATCACCGGCGCGGGAGGTCGCGGCCTTGAGTACCTCCACCGGTGCCAGCCCCACATCGACCAGCGCGGCCAGTTCCCGGTCCAGGGCCGGGTGCGGCATGCCCGGTGAGCCCGAGTCGGTGCCCGCGATCACCGGTACCCCGGCCTCGATCGCCATCCGGACGCTCTCGCGATGGGCGCGTACCACCGCGGCGGCCTTGGCCACCGCGTACTCCGGCGCACTGCCGCCGGCGATGGTCCGGTAGACCGCGAGCGTCGGGGACAGGACCGTGCCGCGTTCGACCATCGCGGCCACCACGTCCTCGGTCAGGAAGACCCCGTGCTGGATGACGTCGATACCCGCCAGCACCGCGTTGCGGATCCCCTCGGTGCCCAGCGCGTGCGCGGTGGCCCGGACCCCGCGGCGGTGTGCCTCACCGGCCAGGGCGGCGAGTTCGGCCCGGGTGTACTCCGAGGCGCCGACCTCCTCACCGACCGCGCGTCCGTACACCCCGCCGGTGGCGCAGGTCTTGATGATCCGGGCACCGGCGAAGATCTGCTCGCGCACTCCGCGCACCACGTCGTCCGGGCCGTCGCAGAAGTTGCCCCAGAACGGGTCGTGCCCACCGGTCATCACCACGGTGCGGCCGGTGGCCACCACGCGCGGCCCGGTCACGTATCCCTCGCGGACCGCCTGGGCCACCGCCAACGACACGTCCCAGTTGCTGCCCAGGTCCGCCACCGTGGTCACCCCGGCGCCCAGGTGCGCCCCGGCGTGGGTGACGGCCCGGATCGCGGTGACCTGTTCGCCGTCGGCCGCTACCTGGGCGGCCGGGTCCTGGGAGGAGTCCCAGACCAGGTGCACGTGCCCGTCCACCAACCCGGGAAGGACGACGGCGTCAGGCACCTCCAGGACCTCATCGTCCGCTCCGGCGTGGGTGCTGCCGGGTGTGGCGAGTTCGGTGATCACCCCGGCGGAGCAGACGATGTCGGCGGTGCGCATGCCGGAGGACTCCCCGTCCCAGTAGGTGGCCCCGGGCAGGATGAGCGCCATCGTCAGAACTCCGAGGGACTCGTGGCCGCGGGCACGATGCGCCCGGCCTTGATGACGGCGGACAGGTGTGCCTGCGGGTCGGCCAGGACGGTGGCGTCGGTGAGCGGATCGGCGTCGGCGACGAGCACGTCGCCGTGGGCGCCGGGTGCGATCACGCCGAGTCTGCCCTCGGCGCCGATCAGTTCGGCGCCGGTGAGGGTGGCTGAGCGCAGCACCTCCGTGGGGGTCTGCACCTGAGCGCGGATGGTGAACTCCTCGCTCTGGTGCGGGTGCATCGCGCCGAGCAGGTCGGTGCCGAAGGCGATCTTCACCCCGCCGGAGTTCGCCAGGTCCAGGGCCTCCAGGCCGGCGTCGAGCACGATCGACACCTTGGCCTGGCTCTCCGGCGGCAGCCCGGCCTCGGCCCCCTCGCTCTTGAGGTAGGAGTAGGTCACCAGCGTGGGCACCAGGAAGGAGCCGGTGGAGTTGAACAGGTCCACCGAACTCTCATCGATGAGGTTGCCGTGCTCGATGCACCGCACCCCCAGTTCCAGGCCCCGGTTCACCGCGGCGGCGGTATAGGCGTGCCCGGTCACGTAACGCCCGGCGTTGCCGGCCTCCTCCACCACGGCGCGGATCTCATCGGCGGAGAACTGCAGGGAGTCGATCCGGTCGGTGGGCGAGGCCACCCCGCCGGAGAGCATCACCTTGACGTGGTCGGCCCCGGTGCGCAACTGGTGCCGGGCGGCCCGGCGCACCTCGGGCACCCCATCGCACACGTGCCCGATGTTGGGGCAGCAGGTGTGGTTGTCCAGCACCTGCCGGCCGGGGCCGCGCATGTCCGCGTGCCCACCGGTGGGGGACAGTGCCTTGCCTCCGAAGAACACCCGGGGCCCCTCCCAGAGTCGCTGGGCCACGGCCGCGGCGATGCCGAAGTCGGCCCCGCCCACATCGCGCACGGTGGTGAATCCGCGGCGCAGCATCGCACCGAGGATGCGGGAGGTCTGGGCGGCGACGTAGAACGGGGAGTCCTCGGCCTGGGCGCCCAGGTTCGCGGTGCCGGCGCTGACGTGCACATGGGAGTCGATCAGGCCGGGCACCACGAATTTCCCGGTGGCATCGATCTGCTCGGCGTGCTCCGGCGCGCTGACGTCGCTGCCCACCTCGGTGATCATCCCGTCGGTGATGAGCACGTCGGCCGGGCCGGAGGTGCCGGCGGCCACATCGCACACACTGCCCCCACGGATCCACAGGGTTTGCTTGGTCATCGCGATCCTCCTTCGCATCGGTGCGGGTCGGTGCCGGTCGTGTGGTCGTGTGCCGTGCCCGCCGTGGTGTCCACTCTCATCTTCGCAACGAAACCCCGCGAACAGCAACATTTGTTGCAGAACTCGGCATACTGGTCGCCATGGACGAAGATGCGACGTGGCCCGGGTGGGTGCAGGCCCGGGTGGCCGGGCGCCGACCCGGACGCGGCGCGGCGAAGGTGCTCGCCCTGTTGGGCACGCAACAGCGGGAGATGTCCTATGCCAGCACCGCAGCGGCCGCATCGCTGGCCGGGGTGAACGTGGCCACCGTGGTGCGCACCGCCCAACTGCTGGGGTTCTCCGGCTGGCCGGCGCTGCGAGCGGAAGTGCGTTCGCGGTTCCTCTCCGGGCTCTCGGCCGCGCAGGTGCTCTCCGAGCACGACCCCACCTCCGAGGGGCCGGCGCGGGCCACCGTGCTGCGTGAACTGGCCAACCTCCAGGCACTGTCCACCATGATCGATCAGGACCAGATCATCCGGGTGGCCCAGTTGGTGGCCGACGCCCGGGTCACCCTGGTGCTGGGATCGGGAAGTTTCGCCGCCCCGGGACTGCAACTGGCGCACCTGGCCCAGACGATCGGCCACGACGTACGTCTGCACCAGGTGGGCGGGACGGCCCTGGTCAACGCCGCCACGCTGCTGCGCCCGGGCGATGTGCTGGTGGTCTTCCACCTGTGGCGCAGCCCGCGGGAGGTGCTCAACGCCGCGTCGATCGCTGCCGAGACCGGGGCCGCGGTCGTGGTGGTGGCCGACCACGTGCGCCCGGAGTTCGCCGAGCGTGCCACCGAGACGCTCCTGGTGCCCAGTGAAGGTGCGAGCATGTTCCCCTCCCTGGTGGCGGCGATCACCGTGGTGCAGTCGATCGTGGCTGCGCTGGTGGGGCTGGACGCCGAGGGTGCGGCGAGGGCCAGTGATCGGATCGAGGGCCGGTGGGAGGACTTCGACCTGTTCCCGCCGCCGGGGCAGTGACGGCGGCCCTGGCCCTGTGATCCCCACGGATGGTGCGGTGGCCCGGCGCCTCCAGGGGCTGGTGAGCACCCGGTGCTGCGGATCGCGAAGCCCGATCACTGCAACATCTATTGCACTTCTGAGTGAACGGAGGTTTCATGGAGGGGTCGGCGTCCCAGCGACCCTCCCGATCGGCAAAGGTGCTCTTCCATGCAGACCGTCCACATCATCATCCTGATCCTGTACCTGGCGCTGATGGTGGGTGTGGGCGCGTGGTTCTCGCGCAAGAAGGTGATGGCCACCGGCGATGACTACATGTTCGCCGGCCGTTCGCTGCCGCGTCCGGTGATGGTGGGCACGCTGCTGGCCACCTGGGTGGGGTCGGGCACCATCATCGGCGGTGCCTCCTTCGCCTATGAGTACGGACCGCTCGCCTCGATCTTCTTCCTGGCCGGCACCCCGATCGGGATCGTCGTGCTGTACTTCCTGGCCAGGCGGATCCGCCGGTTGAGCACCTACACCGTGCCGGAGATGCTGGAGAAGCGGTACGGGCCCTCGGTCCGGCTGATCGCCGCGCTGATCACGCTGCTGGCCTACATCGGCATCACCGCCTACCAGTTCACCGGCGGCGGGTACATCATCAGCGTGATCACCCCGCTGAGCGCCGCGCAGGGCGCAATCGTCGTAGCGGTGCTGGTGACCTTCCTGGCCTTCGCGGGCGGGTTGAAATCGGTGGCCTGGAGTGACTTCCTGTCCGCGCTGGTGATCGTGATCAGCCTGATGGTCGCGCTGCCGATCATCTTCGGCGGTGAACTGGGCGGCTGGGGCGACTACTGGTCGCAGATGCCGGAGACGCACAACACGTTCTCCGGCGGGCTGAGCGCTCTCCAGTTGCTGGGCTTCTTCCTGCCTTTGTTCCTGCTCATCCTGGCCGACCAAAACATGTACCAGCGGTTCGGGGCCGCGAAGAACGAGAACGAGGCCCGCTCCAGCGCGGCCGGCTTCTTCTTCTCCTCCTTCCTGGTCACCGTGCCGGTGGCCCTGCTCGGGTCGGCCGCGATCGTGCTGTTCCCCGACATCGTCCCGGATACCGCGGTGCTGTCACTGGCCTCCGAGGGAGTGCTGCCGGCCCTGATCGGTGGACTGCTGCTGGCCGGGGCGCTGGCGTTCATCATCACCACCGGCTCCTCGTTCCTGCT
Source organism: Pseudactinotalea sp. Z1739 (assembly GCF_049725055.1). The sequence goes on from NZ_JBMPQA010000006.1 coordinate 129,725, forward strand.
CTCCGGCGCCGGCAACGTGGTCTATGACGCGATCCAGCGCCTGTTCGGTAAGGAACTGGATGGCCAACAGCGGCTGCGCACCCACCGCCTGGCGGTGCTGGGCATCGGCATCCTGGCCTACATCCTGGGCCGGTACTTCCCCACGGTGCTGGAGTTGCAGATGTACTCCTACACCGTCTACGGGGTGGCGATCGCACCGCCGGTGCTGGCGATCTTCTTCTGGAAGCGTGCCTCCACCGCCGGAGCGCTGACCTCGATGCTGCTCGGGGTAGTGGTCACGATCGTGTGGGAGCAGATGGGCCAGCCCTATGATGTCAACGCGGTGATCGTGTCGCTGCCGGTGGCGCTGGGGTCGCTGGTGGTGATCAGCCTGCTGGTGCCGAACCGCACCGAACCCGCGATCGGGCCGGAGGATGCCCAGCCGGCACCCCGGCGCGGTGCAACCGAGGGAGAGATGTGAACCTGACCCACTACCGAGCACTGAGTTTCGATGTCTACGGCACGCTGATCGACTGGGAGGCGGGGATCGCCGATGTGCTGACCCCGTGGGCCGCTACCCAGGGACTGGCGCTGAACGAAGAGGAATTGCTGGTCTCCTACGCCGCGAACGAGGCGGCCGTTGCGCGCGAGGAGCCCAGCTGGCGCTACCCAAGGGTGCTGGCCGAGGCGTTCCGGCGCACCGGTGTGGACCTCAAGCGCACCGTCTCCCAGGGGTGGGCCAACCGGCTGGGGAACTCGGTGCCGCAGTGGCCGGCGTTCGAGGACTCCGCGCAGGCGCTCGCGGACCTGGCCCAGCGGTATGAGTTGATCATCCTCTCCAACGTGCACCGGGACGGATTCACCGGCAGCAACGAGCAGTTGCGCGGTGACTTCGCCGCGGTCATCACCGCCGAGGATGTGGGTGCCTACAAGCCGGCCGATCCGCACTTCGAGGCGCTCGAGACCACGCTTGGGGACCTGGGCATCGAGCGCAACCGACTGCTGCACGTGGCGCAGAGCCTGTTCCACGACCACGTGCCCGCCAAGCGGCACGGGCTGGACTCGGTGTGGATCAACCGCCGCCACGATCGACCCGGCTGGGGGGCCACACCCGAACTCGCCGGGGGATGGGACTACCAGGCCGAGTACCCCTCGATGGGTGCGTTCACCGAGGACGTCCAGCGCGCTTTCGCCGACGAACCGGGTGGGGTATCGCCGTGAGTATGGAGTTGACAACTCCGGAAATGAAGGAGGGCGCTGGGATTCTGCAGGTCCTGTCGGACGATGTGCACGACTTCTTTGCCATGTCTCGCGCGCGCTTTTCGGTGCCTCTCCCCCTTTGGCATGCTTCGCGCACCGCTCGTACAATCGAATACACACCCATCTGGTCGATTCGACCACCAATGAAGGAGGGCTCTCGTGGCTTGGAGAAATCGCCTACGAGCGGGAATCGCCGTTGGGAGTGCCGCCATTCTGCTGGCTGCCTGCGCCCCCGGGGAAGTCGAAGGGGACCAGGAAGCCCCGGACGAACCCGTTGAGGTCGATGAGTTCGACCCAGCCGAGCACGCCGGAGAGACGCTGAACTACGTCTACTTCACCGATGGACCCGATGAGCAGGCCACCCGGGACATCATTGCCGACTTCGAGGCCGAGTACGACGTCTCCGTCAACCTCGAGATCCTGCCCTACGCCGACCTGGTCACCTCGGTACAGGCCCGCCTCTCCGGCGGAGACGCCCCCGACGTGGTGCGGCTGACCGGTCTGTCCGACTTCCGCCTGGACCTGTTGGACCTGCGCCCATACCTGGGCGAAGAATATGCCGATGAGTTCCTGGCTGGGCCGATGTCCGGAGCGCTCGGTCCCGATGGTGAAATCCTCGCCGTTCCGTCCGACCTGACCCTCAACGGCCCGTTCATCAACCTGGATATGTTCGATGAGGCCGGCGTGGAGGTCCCGGACGTCGACGATCCGTGGACCTGGGAGGAAATGGTCGATGCCGCCAACGAGGTGCGGGATGCCACCGGCGCTCCATACGCCTTCGCCATGGACAAGTCCGGGCACCGGTTGTCCACCATCCTGAGCCAGTACGGCACCGCACTGGTGGCCGACGGCGAGGCCGTTCTGGATGTGGACGCCGCCGTGGACGCACTGTCGCCCCTGGTGGACATGATGGACGAGGACGTCATGTCCCGGGACTTCTGGCTCGGTGCCGGTTCGCGGTACGAGGGTGCGAATGAAATGTTCCTCGCCCAGGACGTGCCGGTGTACCTATCCGGCAACTGGCAGGTGGGTCAGTTCGCCGCCAACGCCGACTTCGAGTGGGCCGCCGCCCCCAACCCGTGCGCCGTGGAGTGCGGAGGATTCCCGGGCGGAAAGTACATGGCCGCCTTCGATGCGAGCGATAACCCGGCCCTGGCTGCGGAATTCATCCGGTACGTCAACTCCGCCGAGAATCAGGAACCGTTCGTGGCAGCCGGCGGCTTCCTGCCCACCCGGGCCGACCTGGCTGACGACGGTGTGGACTTTCCTGACCGTCAGGAGGACATGGACATCTTCCTCGCCGACCTGGTGCGCACCCCGGATATCGGGTACGCCGCAAACGGGGATCCCGCCTTCGGTGGCTCGGCCGATGAACTGATCAGCGAACTGGACCAGGTCGTCGCCGGCAACAAGGATCTCCCCGATGCCATGGCTGACCTTCGGGAGAGTGTCGAGTCGCTGATCGACGAACTGCACTAACGGCGCACCCGTGACGGCCGCGACCGCGCAGCGACCAGAGCAGGCGCAACCCCGACGGCGAAAAGTCCCGTGGGGCCTGCGTCTGGCCCCGTACCTGTTCCTTCTCCCGAACATGGCGATCTTCGGGCTGTTCACCATCTGGCCGGCGATCAACGGATTCAACATCTCGTTGTACTCCTCCTCCGACGGCCGCAGGTTCCGGTGGGAGGGGCTGGGCAACTATGAGCGCATCCTCACCGATTCGGAGTTCTGGGGCGTAGTCGTCAACACCGGCCTGTTCGCCGCCGGCTATCTGCTGCTGTCGGTGGTGCTCGGGGTGATGCTCGCGGTGCTGGTGAACCAGCAGGTACGCGGCCGGGCGTTCTTCCGCTCGGCGTTCTTCGTGCCGGTGCTCATCTCCCCGGTGGTGGCCGGGTTGGTATGGAACTGGATGCTGGAACGACGCGGGGGCCTGGTCAACTCCATCCTTGGCGTATTCGGAGTCAACGAGGTGGCCTGGGTGATCGACCAGCGGCTGGCACTGCTATCGGTGATCGGGGTCGGGGTGTGGCTGCAACTGGGCTTCTACATGCTCATCCTGCTCGCCGGCCTACAAGGCATCGACCCGAATGTCTATGAGGCTTCCCAGATTGACGGAGCGACTACCTGGCGCCAGTTCTGGTCAATGACGCTGCCTTTGCTGCAACCGAGCGTGATGGTCGTGGTGATCCTGTCCACCATCCACGGCTTCCAAGCCTTCGACTTCATCTTCACCCTCACCGGTGGGGGACCGGTGGGCGCCACCACCCTGATCGTGCAGTACATCTACGAGAACGGCTTCGTCTCCCCGATCCGGTACGGAATGGCCACCGCCGGCAGCGTCCTGTTGTTCTTCGCGGTGTTCACCCTGACGGTCATCAACTGGATCATCGGCCGCAGGAGGGAGGCAGTATGAGCGCGCCGACACAGCCGGCGGATCAAGCGGACGACGACTGGACCACGATGGGACCGCGGCGATCCCCGCGCACCTGGGCTACGACGAAGAGTCGCAGGGTCACCTCGACCGATGCCCTGCGCGTGGTGATCCTCATGACGTTCGTGCTGCTGGCACTGATCCCCGTGATCTGGACGGTGCTCGGGTCCTTCAAGACCCCGAGCGAACTTGCCCAGCGTCCGATCACCATCCTTCCGGAGAACTGGGGGCTAGCGAACTACGTGGATGCCCTGGGCCGGTTCAACTTCACGGTCTATCTCCGCAACAGCGTGATCGTGACGGTCGGCGCCACCGCGCTGACCCTGGCGATCAACGCGATGGCCGCATATGCGTTGGCCAAGTACAACTTCCGTGGCCGCACCGCGCTGTTCCTGCTCACGCTGGCTACCATCATGATCCCGTTGCAGGTCATCCTCATCCCGGTGTACCAGGTGGTGGCCTCCCTGGGGATGGTGAACACGTTGTGGGGTCTGATCATCCCGGCCGCCGCCACCCCCACCGGGGTGTTCATCCTGCGCCAGTACATGCTGGGGATTCCCGATGAACTCATCGAGGCCGCCCGGGTTGATGGATCCGGGGAGTTCCGCACGTTCCTGCGCATCGTCCTGCCGCTGTGCCGCCCGGCGCTGGCGGTGGTGGCGATCCTGTCGGTAATGTGGCGTTGGAACGACTTTCTGTGGCCCCTGGTAGTGGCCCAGAGCGAGAGCGTGTACACCCTGCCGGTGGCTCTGGCCCGGTTCAACGCCGAGGAGACCGTCCCGTTCAACCTCATCCTGGCGATGAGCGTGGTCACGATCCTGCCGGTGATCATCCTGTTCCTGTTCTTCCAACGGCAGATCACCACCGGCATCGCCAACACTGGCATCAAGTAGCCTGCGCCGAGTCCGGCATCTTGCTGCCACGTTCGGCACCTGTCGTCGTCGAACGCCACAGCGACGTGCCGCCCTTAGCGGCAGATGGGAAGGAACCAACGATGGAGGACCTGTTGGCGCCCTCGGGGCGCACGGTGCACACCACGGAAGCCGACGGCACGGTGCGTGACTGGCTCGTCAGCCCGGTGCACGGCACACCGGCCGACGATCTCGAGGCTTTCCTGCGTGCCGACGGCGATCCGTGGGACGGGCGCTGGGTTCTCACCAACGGACCGGATGTAGCCGAACTCAAAGAGCGTCTTGCGGCAGCCCACCCGATCGATGGCTCCCAGGACCTGCCCGAGCCCGTGGAGGGCGGTCCGCTGGTCTGGACGGCAGGTGCCGCCCAGCGTGAGGACGAGTGGCGCCGCGTCCGCACCGGCACCGACGGCCTGGTGGATTGGTCCCAGTTCTGCTTCACCCCCGAATACCGGTACGCCCTGGCCGCCACGGTGCTGGAAGTGGACCAGGCCGAGTGGCGCACCCTCGAGGTGTCCAGCACCGGACCCTTCGTGCTCTGGCTGGACGGCGTGGAGGTGCTGCGCGGGACCCGGGTCTCCTACATGGAACCGGAAACCCAGCGCATCCGGTTGCGCCTGCCGTCCCGAACGACATCGGTGCACCTGGCCACCTGGCAGGTCGCTTTCCGCGAGTGCCGCCACGTCGCACGCCTGCGCGTCGCAGGTCTCCCGGTGCGGGTGGCCATACCCTCCCCCGGGGCCGATGAGACCGCCGCCCGGATCGCCGAGACCGTCCTGGAGCACGTGGCCTCACCCAGTTGGGCCCAGCACTCGGACGTGGCCACGTTGACCGCGCCCCCCGGTGTGGGCCTGCAGGTGCGGGTTGCTGGGCAGCGGTGGCAGCGGGTGCGAGCCGACGACGACGGCACGGTCCCGGTTCCGCTGTCCGGTGCCGGGAGTGCCCCGAGCCCAGGTGAGCATCCGGTGGATCCGAGCGACGCGGACCAGCCCCACGACCTGGCCGGCCCGAGCAGGTCAGCCGAGGGCTCCGAGGGCACCGGGGCCTCCCTCTTGACCACCGGTGAGCAGGTCATCGAGGCGAAGGTCGACGACGAGCGCTGCCCGCAGGTGCGTTCCTTCCCCGTCGCGTTGCTTCCGGCGGACCTTCGCACCCGACCCCATGGGGACCCGGCGGACTGGCAACGCGAACTCTTGGCCCACGCCGCCCACCCCACCGCCGGCAAACAGGGCAGGGGAGTGGTCGGAGTGCTGGCCCGTCATGCCCTGGATCCGGCTATCACCGTGCAGCGCCGCGACCTGGCAGCAGCTCTGGAGTTGATCACCAGTCGCGGGGACTGCGCCGACTTCGAGATCCTCGCACTGCTGCATGTCTGGCACCGAATCCCCGCCGCGCAATGGGAACCGGGCCTGCGGGAGACGGTAGCCCAGGCGCTCGTCGGGATGAAGTACTGGATCACCCAGCCCGGCCTGGACGCGATGTGCTACTTCACGGAGAACCACCAGTTGGTCTGGCACGCAGCCGAGCACCTGGCCGGGCAGACATTCGCCGACAGTACCTTCGCCGTCGAGCAGCGCACCGGATCCGCGCACTCCCGGGTCGGACGGGACCGCGCCGCCGGTTGGCTCGTCCGGAAACTGCGCGGAGGTTACTCGGAGTTCGACTCCAATGCCTATCTGGCCATCGATACCCTGGCCCTGGCCACCCTGGTGGAGTTCAGCCAAGACGAGGCTTTGGTTACTGCGGCTCGTACGCTGCTGGACAAGACCCTGCTGACCCTGGCCACGAACTCCTGGCGCGGCATCCACGGCACCGCGCACGGGCGCGCCTACGTGCACAGCCTGCGCAGTGCCAGGTTCGAGAACACCTCGCCGATCCTTCGGCTGATCGCCGGCGTAGGCACACTGAACGAGGAACTGCTCCCGGCCACGGTGCTCGCACTGGCCAACAAGTACCGCATCCCCCAGGTGTTGCGGGAGTTGGCCGGCAGCGAGCCGGAGCAGTGGTGGGCACGGCAGGTCTACCGCGGTGATCTGGCGTTCGAACGTGACCTGCTGGAGCGCCCCTACCGCTCGGATCTGCGGATCTGGCGCACCCCTGATGTCATGCTCGCCAGCGTGCAGGACTATCGCTCGGGTCTGCCCGGGCTGCAGGAGCACGTCTGGGGCGCCACTCTGGGACCCGAGACGCAGGTGTTCATCACTCACCCGGCCAACTCCGACACCGGCAACTCCGCCCGCCCGAACGCCTGGGCGGGTCACCGAGTGCTACCTCGGGTCCACCAGCACCGTGGCGCCCTGGTGCACCTGCAGCGGTTCACCCCCACCGACCCGATCGCCGCCACCCACCTGTGGTTGCCGGTGGCGCACGTCGACGAGTGGGTGCAGAAGGGTGACTGGATCGCCGCCCGGCGCGGCTCCGGCTACGTGGCGCTCGCCACTCCCGCCGGTGTGCGCCCGGTGCGCTCGGGGGAGACCGCCTGGCAGGAGTGGGAGCCGGTGCACGGTGGTGCCGCCTGGATAGCGGTGGTCGGCCGCACTGCAGTGGATGGACCGTTCGAGGAGTGGGTGCAAGACCTGGAGCGGGGCGCACTAGCCTGGCATCCGCGTGGCCCGCAGGACCCGGGCGTGGTTCTCGTCCCGCCCGGTGGCCCACGCCTGGAATGCACCTTCGACACCTCGTTCCTCATCGACGGCCGGCCCGCGGACGTATGCCCTGAGGGATACCCGGCGGTCGAGCCGCACCTGGACAATCCCGCGGTACATCTGCCTTTCGGCGCCGAGACAGCCGAGGTTTCCTGGGCCGGGGCCACGATGCGCCTGGACATCGGCGCAGCCCTTCGTGCCGTGGAATAGACAGGTCGGTCGCGCGCTGCTGGTTCATGTCAGCGGGTCGCGGCACGTGGATCTGTGGGACGCCCTTGCGGCCCTGACCGTGTCCCGTCCGGTGATCCTCGCCCGAACCGTTGGTGGACCTGCTCGCAGCCCCGGCGGCGGGCTGAGGATTCCCGATCCGGATGATGACCACGTGATGTCGGTGTGACAGGGCGGTGACGAGGTCGGGGTGGGGTGGGGGCATGGGAACCCTGACGAGCGCGCCGCGAACACTGCGGGGTGCGATCGTGGCCGTGGACCCCGTCAGCCCGATCTCCCGAACCGTCATCTTCCAGTACAACCCAGATGAGTTCTCCCGCACCCTGGAGCCCGCGGGCAGGGAGTCGGCCTCCGAGGGTTCCGGCAGAACCTGGGGTGCGCCGAAGGAGTCTCTGTCCCTGACCGTCGAACTCGACGCCACCGACCAACTGGAGGCCGCCGATCCCGCAGCGGCGGCGATAGGGATCGCCCCGCAACTGGCCACGCTGGAGATGCTCCTGCACCCCAGCAGCGCACGTGTCATCACCAACAGCGCGCTGCTGCTGGCCGGTACCATCGAACTCCTTCCGATCGAGTTGCCGCTCACCGTGCTGGCCTGGGGACCTGGGCGGGTCCTGCCGGTCAAGATCACGACCCTCGCCGTCACCGAGCAGGCCTTCACGCCGGGCCTGTCGCCCATCCGGGCGAGCGTGGAGATCAGCGCGGACGTGCTCACCTACGACGACGTGTCCCCCACACACGTGGCCTTCGGCCTCTCGCTGGCGCACCTCGTTGCCAAGGAGGTGATGGCTTCCGCGGCTGCCGTGGCCGGTGCGGGCCGCACCGCGGCCGAGATGGTCGGTGGCTGAACCGTGAACGCGGGCCGGTACGAGAATGCCGAACAGGGCGAGGTCGAGATCACCGAAACGCACGGTGGCCGCCGTACCGTGCGCTACCTGCGACGACGGCGACTACCCGACCCGCGGGACGTGCAGCCGCTCGCGCTGCACCGCGTCAGTGCCGCGGACCGACTCGACCTCATCGCGGCCCGGTACCTGGGCGACCCGCTCGCCGCGTGGCAGGTGGCGGATGCGAACCTCGCCCTCGACCCCGACGAACTCACCGCCGAAGGCACCGAGGGAGACGTTCTGGTCATCCCGTTCCCGCGGGCCGCACCATGAACATCCGCCGGGGCCGCCCCGGTGCGCCCGGTGCGTGCACACAACAGGGCGTGCGATGAGTCTGACCAGCGGCCTGCGCCTGACGATCCTCGCCGGTCACACGCTCCCGGTGCCACTGCCGTTCCCGCTGGCCGATCGCGTCCGCTCCGTCACCGTCACCGAGAGCGACGAGGAGCGTTCGGCGTTCTCCATCGTGTTCGACGCAGCCGGCCCGGCGGTGCTGACGCCCTTCAACCGTGCCTCACCGCTGGCGGCGTTCTCCCGTGCCGTCCTGGTGCTCACCGTCGGCGCCGTACCGCACGTGCTCTTCGACGGGATCGTCACCGAGGGCCGCCTCGAACCGGGCACCGGCGGGAGGAAGTCCACCTGGGTCATCACCGGCGAGGACCTCGGCAACCTCCTGGACCGCGAGGAGCGGGACGTCGAGCACGCGGGCCTCGACGACTACCCGGCGGTGCTGACCATCCTCGCGCCCTACGCGGGCCAGGGACTGCTGCCCCAGGTGATCCCGCCACCGTCGTTGGATCCGCCGCTGCCGATCGACCGGATCCCGACCCAGCACGGCACCGACCTCGCGCACCTGAGCGCGCTCGCCGGTCGGCACGGCTACGTCGCTTACGCCACCCCCGGCCCGGTCCCGGGAACCAGTCTCTTCTACTGGGGACCGCCGGTGCGCCTCGGCGCGCCGCAGCCGGCGCTCGCTGTCGACCTCGGGCACGACTCGAACGTCAAGCAGATCTCATTCCGCACCGAGGCCAGCGCCCCGACCACGGTCAGCGGCAACGTCATGGACCGGCGTACCGGCGTCCAGACACCGGTGCACGCACCCGTCTCGTTGCGCCCGCCGCTCGCCGCGGTGCCGTTCACGGCGACGAACGTGCAGCAGATCCGCACCCGGCGGCTCCGGGACGGCAGCAGCAACCCGGTCACCGCCCAGGCCCGTGCGCAGGGCCAGGTCGAGGTCGCCGCGGACAACGTCAGTGCCGAGGGGAGCGCCGATGGTGTCCGGTACGGGTCGGTGTTGCGTGCCCGGGGGCTGGTAGGGCTGCGCGGGGCGGGGTGGGACCACGACGGCCTGTGGTATGCCAAGCGCGTTGAGCACACCCTCACGATGGGCGCCTACACCGTCGGTTTCACCCTGACCCGGGAAGGCCACGGATCGGTCAGCCCGGTACTGCCGAGGGCGGCCTCATGAGTCGGCAGTTCTACGGCACCTATCGCGGGAAGGTCGAGGCGAACCTCGACCCGCTCACGCTCGGGCGGGTCCAGGTCAGCGTGCCTGCCGTGCTCGGCGATGGCCGCCTCGCGTGGGCTGAGCCCTGCGTGCCGTACGCGGGCGATCAGGTCGGTACCTTCGCGGTGCCGCCGGTGGGAGCAGCGTGCTGGGTGCAGTTCGAGGACGGCGATCCCGACTACCCGATACTCGCCGGGTGCCGCTGGGGGGCCGGTGAATCGCCGGCCCCGGGGCTTCCACAGATCCTCATGTTCGCCGCCGACGGCATCACGGTCACCGTCAACACCATGCCGGGCGCCGGCGGGATCACCGTGGAGGTCGGCGCGCCGGCCGTCGCGGTCCCGGTCAAACTCGCCCTGAACGCACAAGGCATCGAACTGTCCTCCGGCGCGGCCTCGATCACACTCGACGCCGCCAAAGTCTCCCTGAACAACGGCGCATTGGACGTGATCTGAATGCCGGGGAACCTGGTCCACGTCGGCGCGATGGTCCAATGTGCCCACCTGGGCCAGGTCACGCCGACGGTGCCCAATCCGCGGGTGCTGGTCGGCCAGCAGCCCACCATACAGATGTCGGCGCCGTGGACAGTCGCGGGCTGCCCGTTCCCACCCAACTCCGGTGGTCCGTGCGTGACCGCGATGTGGACCGTGGCGGCCACCCGCGTCACCTCCCAGGGGCAGCCGCTCGTCATCGCCACCGGGATGGCCACCTGCGCCCCCACCGGTGTCCCGGTCACCGTGACCGTGGTCCAGCCACGGGTGAGTGCGACATGAACGCCGCGAGGTGGTCAGGATGCAGACGCTCAGGATGCGTGAGGCAGCGATGAGAGGCCCACCTCCGGACCATGTCGCCTTCCCGTTGCGGGTCACCCGGCAGCGGCGCACCGCCCTGGCCGACGACGACGCCTACCTGCGGGGGCTCGTCGAGGTCGTGATCTTCACCCGGCCGGGTGAACGGGTGAACCGGCCCGATTTCGGCAGCGGCGTCGACAACCTGGTGTTCGCACCCGGGGGCGGGGAACTCGCGGAGTCGACGAAGGCCCTCGTGCACGGTGCCCTGCAGAGAGCACTCGGCGACCTGGTCCGGGTGGAGGACGTCGCGGTGGAGGCCGACGAGGCCACCCTCCGGGTGACCATTCTCTACCTGCCCCTCAGCGGCAACGCACCGGGCCCCGAGCGGCGCAGTATGACCGTCACGGCGGGGGCGGGGGCCTCGCCGTGACGCCCCCGGCGGCGGACTCCGGCCGGGGCCCCGACCTCGACTCCCGCCGGGCGCTGGTCCGCGCCGCGACGCCACCGCGCAACGGCATCGACATCGTCGAGGTCCTCTCCAACCACCGTGGGACCGCGGGGCACGTCCCCCTGGCGCCCCAGCAGCGGACCCTGCTGGTCCACCTCCTGCACGGCCCCGTCCCGGCAGATCTGGGAACCGACCGGATCCGCGTTCTCGGCGGCGTGCGGGCCGACCCGCGCCTCAACCCGGTCCGGGTGACGTGGGCCTACCCCGCCCTCGACGTCGCCGGCGGTCCCGGCACGTCACCGGTGACCGGACTGAAAGGGGTCTCGGCGGCGGATCGGACGCTCGTCTCACAGGCCCTGGGAGCAGAACGGCGCGACGGGGTGCTGGTGGTGCGCACCTCATCGTCCGGGGACTGGTCCACCTATGTGCTGGCGCTGCTGGGTCCCGGTGGCCACGGGTACCCCCCAGGGTTCGACGAACTGCTGTCCCGGGAGCCGTTCACTTTTACCGTCGACTGCCCCGATCCGCTCGACTGCGGCTGCCGGTCCGAGTGCCCGCCGCCGCCGGGCACCACCCCGCAGCTGGACTACCTCGCGCGGGACTACCCGGCCCTGCGCACCCGGCTGCTCGACCGGTTCGCCGAGTTGGTGCCGAACTGGCGCGACACGAGCGCAGCCGATCCCGCCGTCACGCTCCTGGAACTGTTCGCCTACCTGGGCGACCGGCTGACCCTCTGGCAGGACGCCGTTGCGGGGGAGGCGTATCTGCCGACGGCACGGCGACGCCCGTCGGTGCGCCGGCACGCGCGGCTGCTGGACTACCGCGTACACGAGGGCTGTGCAGCCCGTACCTGGCTGACGTTCCAGGCACCCATGGGCGAAGCGATCACACTCGCCGCGCGCACGCCCGTGGCCGCCCTGCCCACCCTGCCCACCGGGATCGGGGAGGTGAGCGCGGTCGATGCCCTGCACGCGGGCGGCACCGTCTTCGAGACCATGCACGCCGCCCACCTCACCCCGGCACGCAACGCCCTCGCCCTGCACTCCTGGGGCGACGTCGAGGCGTGCCTGCCCGCGGGGACGACCACGGCGTTCCTGGCGCACCCGGCTGGGGCCGACCCCGGGCTGGCCGCCGGTGACGTCCTGGTGCTCACACCGGTGGACGAGGACGAGACGACGGTGACGGGGGAGCAGGCACGGCGGCAGGCGGTGCGGCTGGTCACCGATCCGTTGGTCCGCGAGGACCCGTACGCCACCGCCGCAGACGGCGGGCCGGCCGAGGTGCTGGAGATCCGGTGGGGCTCGGCCGACGCGCTGCGTTACCCGCTGCCGATCAGCCGGCGCCGCAGCGACGGCACGGCCGGTGTGGCCGCACGGGCGCTCGCCAACGTGGTGCTCGCCGAGCATGCCGCCACCCTGCCGTCCACGGCCCTCGATCCGGCGCAGGTGCCGCAGGGCCGGCGGTACGAACCGCACCTGGATGCCACCGGAGTCGCGTGGACGGACGAGCAGGTCGATCCGGCGAGCGCCGCCTCGGCGTTGCGGGTGGATCCGCGCCGCGCCCGCGCCCAGATCCTCCTCGACGACGGCGCCAGAACCTGGCGCGCGGCAAGCGACCTGCTGTCCTCTTCGCGCCTGGACGCAGCCTTCGTCGCCGAGCCGGAGGAGTCCCGGCAGGTGCAGTTGCGGTTCGGGGACGGGATCAGCGGCCGGAGCCCGGCCGCGGGAGACACCTTCGTCGCGTACGTGCGCGTGGGCGGGGGAGCGGCGGGCAACGTGGGCCCCGACGTGCTGACCTCGATCCTGTCCACAGCCACGACCCCGGCCCCCGGCGGGGTGCAGGTGAGCAACCCGCTGCCGGCCGCCGGCGGACAGGAACCCGAACCGCTGCAGGCCGTGGCCGAACTCGCGCCGTACGCCTTCCGCTCGCAACTGCGCGCCGTCACCTCCGCCGACCACGCCGCCGCCGCGAACCGGGTGAGCGGTGTGCAGGACGCCATCGCCCGCCGCCGCTGGGCGGGATCCTGGTACTCCCACGAGGTGACGTTGGACGTCACCGGTGCCCATGCCGGCGACGACACCGTGACCCGGGAGGTCCACGCGCTACTGGAGGCGCGTCGCATGACCGGCGTGGACGTCGCCCTCACCCCGCCGGTCTTCGTCCCGCTGGAGATCGTGGTCGGGGTCTGCGTGGCCGACGGTCATCTGCGTGCGGACGTGCGCGCCGCGCTGCTGCGCGTGATGTCCGCCCGGACCCTGACCGGCAGTCGCGGGTTCTTCCACCCGGACAACTTCACCTTCGGGCAGTCCCTGTTCGTCTCCGACCTGGTCGCCGCGATCATGACCGTGCCGGGAGTGACCTGGGTGGACGTCGAGGACTCCGAGCACACCGGCCTGCGGTTCCGGCGGATGGGCCGGCCGGGCGCCCAGGACGTCCAGCGGGGGCGGATCCAGGCGCAGCCGCGGGAGATGCTGCGGGCGGAAAGCGACCCCAGCCTGCCCGAGAACGGCCGATTCGATGTGGTGCTACGAGGTGGGACATGACCTGCCATGACCGGGGCTGCGACTGCGACCCGCTGCTCGCCCCCGAGCCCACCGTCCGGAACGCCCCGGCCCAGGACACGCTCGTCTGGCGGGCCGCACCGCACTCCCACGCCATGGCCCGGTTGCTCGCCACACTCGGCGGCCCCGCGATGGCGCCCCCGGTGCGGGCCCTGGCCGGCAACGGGACCGACGATCCGGCTGTCGCTCTGCTGGACGCCTTCGCCGTGGTCGCCGACACCGTTTCCTTCTATACCGAGCGCATCGCCCAGGAGGGATACCTGCGCACCGCCACCGAACGAGAGTCGGTACAGATGCTCGCCCGGACGATCGGCTACGAACTGCGGCCGGGCGTCGCCGCAGCAACGGAACTGGCCTTCGGCCTCGAGGAAGCCCCGGGCGCGCCCATTGCCACCATCGTGGCCGCCGGCACACCGGTGCAGTCGATCCCGGTCCAGGACCAACTGCCCCAGGTCTTCGAGACGAGCGCGGACCTGGAGGCGGACGTGGCGTGGAACGCGATCCCGGGTGCGACCAGCGAGCCGGCGACCACGCTGTTCGGTGACCGGGACCTGTGGCTGGCCGGGACCTCGCTGGGACTGCAGCCGGGTGACGTCGTGCTCATTCTCGGGGAGGAACGGCGCCGGTTCGGGCGCACCCCGGACCACTCCCGCACCGCCGCGCTGCAACGCGGCGACGACGAACGCTGGGAGTTCCGGATGATCATCGAGGTGCACGAGCCGCCGGACGCCCCGGCGGGCTGGACCCGGGTTGTCCTGCAGCGGCGAGTCGGATGGAGGTCCGGCACCCCGCTGACGCCCAAGGAGGACGTGACGGTGCACACCTTCGGGCGGCGGGCGGCGCTGTTCGGGGCGCAGGCACCGGATCCGGCGCTGCTGGTCCGCGACGGCACCGCACCGCCCGGCGTCACGCAGCAGAACGGGACCTGGGAGTGGGACGGCATCGATGATCCCCGCGCACCCGGCAAGGACGGCGCCGCTGTCCCGGACGTCATCGAGGTCGACGGCGACCAGGCGCGCATCGTGCCCGGCTCGTGGATCGTGCTGGAGCGGTCGGACTACACCGAGCTCTACGGGGTGGAACGTGCCGCGCCGGCCGGGACCACCCGGTTCGGGACGAGCGGCAGGGTGACCCAGGTCCGGGTGGACATGAGGGAGAACCTGGAGACCTTCGGGCGGCGCCGGAGCGTGGTGCACTGTGAGCCGCGGGACCTTCCGGGAGGCCTGCGCCCGGTGCTGCATCCCGTGCCCGAGGAGGCCACCCCGAGGCTGCTTCGGCTCGAGGCCACCGACCCGCCCCTGCCGGTGGGCCGGCGCGTCATGGTGACCGGGTTCGCACCGGGCACCATGCCGCAGGACCCGATCGCGGCCCGGGCGGTGCTCCCGCCGCTGGCCGAGACGACGGTCGTGGCGGCCTGCGAGGTGCACGACCGGTGGATGGACGTCTGGTTCACCGACGAACTCACCCACCGCTATGACCCTGCCTCGGTCCGGGTGCGCGGGAACGTCGCCGCGGCGACGCACGGGGAGACGATCCGGGACGCGGTCCTCGGTAGTGGTGACGCCCGGGTGCAGTTCCAGCGGATGAGCCCGCGCCGCGGGCCCCTGACACACCTACGTGCCCCGACCCCGTCCGGGACGAAGAGCACCCTACAGATCTCGATCGATGACGTGACCTGGCAAGAGGTCGAGACGCTCGACCTGACCGGCCCCACCGAGCGCGTGTACACCGCCCGCGGACAACCGGACGGCACCGTGACGGTGACGATGGGCGACGGTGCACACGGTGCACGGGTACCCACGGGTTCGGAGAACGTCCGCGCCACCTTCCGCGTCGGCGTCGGATCCCCCGGTGCGCTGAACGCCGGGCAGTTGAGCGTGCTGCCGAAGCGCCCGTACGGCATCCGGGACGTGATCAATCCCGCGCACACCCACTCCTGGGCCGACCCCGAAGGGCTCGGCGAGGCGCGCACCAGGGCACCCCTGCACACCCGGACGTTGGAGCGTGCGGTGTCCGTGACAGACCACCAGGACCTCGCCGCATCCTTCGCCGGTATCGGCCTCGCCCGCGCCGACGCGGTGTGGGACGGACGGCGAAACGTCGTCGTGGTCAGCGTCCTCGATGCGGGGGGCCAGAAGGCGGGCGAAGGTCTGATCGGTGACCTGACGGCCTCGCTGCTCGCGGCCCGGGAGGTCGGCAGCGGATTCATGGTCCTGCCCGGGGACGTGGTGCGATTCGGCGTCCGGGTGGACATCGCCGTCGAGCACGCGCACGTGCGCACCGACGTCGAGGCCGCCGTGCGGGCGGCCCTGGCGTCGGCCTTCGCGGTGCCCGCGGTGCCCTTCGCCGTACCGGTGACGGCTTCCCGGGTGCTGGTGACGATCCGTTCCGTGCCCGGTGTCCGGGCGTGCACCCTGCCGCTGCTCTCCCGCGTGACCAGTCCGATCGGGGCACCGGCCGAACAGTCGGCGGGAGTCGACGTGCTCGGGGCACTGCCGGCGCGCTGGGACAAGGGCCCACCGGCGCAGATCGTGCCCGCGCAGGTGGCCGGACTGGAACCCGGCGCCGTGCACCTGGGGGTGATGAGGCTGTGAGCACCGGTGAGACAGTCACCCGGCTGCGCGATCTGCTGCCGGTCCACCACCTCGCCCAGGAGCCGGACCTGGATGAGGGCCCACCGGGCCCGCTGACCGCCCTGCTCACAGCCGTAGCAGGCGAGTTGGACGTGCTCGAGGAGGACGTCCGCCGGCTCGGGGACGGCTGGTTCATCGAGACCTGCGAGGAATGGCTCGTGCCCTACCTCGCGGACCTGATCGGGCTCGGCGACGTGCCACCCGACCTCGGGACGGCGATGAGCCGGAGGGCGCTCGTGGCCAACACGGTCGCCTACCGGCGGCGGAAAGGGACGCTGGGGGTGTTGGGACAGGTGACCCGGGACGTCACCGGCTGGCCTACCCGCGCCGTCGAGCACCACCCGCTCCTGGTCGCGGCAACGCACCTGAACCACGTACGCCTGGGCCGTGCCGCGGTGGCGGCGCTTCGTCCGGCGGTCGTTCTGGAGCGGGGCGCCGTCCGTAGCCCGCCCGCCGCCACGCAGGCGCTGGACCCGCTGATGCACACCGCCGAGGTCCGAAGGACGGCGCGCAGGCGTGGCCGGTACGGGATCCGGAGTATCGCCGTGTATCCCTTCCCGGTGCACGCGCAGTTGATCGGTGCCGCTGGAGTGGGCAGCACGTCGGAGGCCGAGACCCCGCGCGGACCGGCGGGCGGGTGGTCGCGGACCCGGGCGAGCGGCGGATGGCACCACCTCGACCCCCTCGGCCGGCCGACACCGCTGTTCGCCCCGCCTCGCCCGCAGCCGGCTCTCGCCGCACACGCACAGGAGGAGGACCTGCCGGTGCCGCTGCGTCCCCGGAGGCTCCTGGAACTGCTGCGCACCGCCCGCGCCGGCGATCTGGACCCCGCCGCCCTGCCGGTCGGGGTGCGGATCGGACCGACCGGCACCGACCTGGGGCCGGAGCGGCTGCGGGTCTGCCACCTGGAGGACCTCGCGCCCGGCGACGACCCGCAGGTGCTGATCGACGCCGTCGCCGGCCGGCTGCGCGCCTACCGCAACGGCGCGCACTACGTCCCGAGCACAGTCTTCGTCCGGTACACCTACGGCGCTGCCGCGGACATCGGTGCCGGGCCCTACGGGCGCACCGCGCGGCACACGGATCTGCTCGGTTCGGACACCTGGACACCACCGGTCAGCACCGGTGCTGGCGCGCCGCGGGACGTCCAGGTCTCGGTGGACTCCGGCGCCGACCCGGCCATGCCGCTGACCGTGGCCGACGTCGCCTCCGGCCTCACGTCGATCGAGGCGGCGTGGTCGGACCCGGCAGGCACTGCGGTCGGTGCCACGGCGACGGTCTCGATCGCCGACAGTGCCCGGTACCCCGCGAACCTGGCGGTCGAGGTACCACCCGGAACCCGGCTCGTCCTCGTCGCGGCGCGCTGGCGCGAGCGGGTGCTGCCGAACGGGAACGTCGAGGCACCGGCGCCGGGCCGGTACACCCCGGACGGGCTGCGCCCACACCTACGCGGCACGGTGCAGGTCACCGGCGGTCCAGGGTCGAGCCTGGTGCTGGACGGACTGTTGCTCGAGGGGGACCTGGTCATCGAACCCGGAGACCTGGGCTCGCTCACCATCGCGCACACCACCCTGACCGGATCGGTGCAGGTGCGCTCCGAACCCGAGGCCGCGAACGCGACCCTGCAGGTCCGACTCGAACGGGCCGCGGTCGGCGCGGTGGCGGCGGGCCCATCGGTGCCGCTGCTGCGCGCGGTGGACTGTGTGCTGGACCCGCAGGGCCTGCCCGCCGGCACCGCGGCCCTCGATCTGCCGGGGGCGCACGCCGACCTGGAAGGCACCACGATCCGCGGACAGGTCCGCAGCAGGTCCCTGGAGGCCTCGAACTGCCTGCTGGACGGCCGGGTCGAGGTGGCCCGCCGGCAGATCGGCTGCGTGCGGTTCAGTTACGTCGGTCCGGAGTCGCACACGCCGCGCCGGTACCGGTGCGTCCCGGCCGACGGTTCCGACGGCACGCCGCAGCCGGTGTACGTCTCCACCGACCCGGCCTCACCGGCCTACCTCGTCCTCTCGGCGTCCTGCGCGCCGGCGATCCGTGAGGGCGGCGAGCGTGAGTCCGAGATGGGCGCGCACCACCATCAGTACCGCCCGTTGCGCCGGCGCGCAGCGGAACGCCAGATCGGCCCGTACCTACCGGTCGGGTCGGAGATCGGGATCTTCGGGAGCTGATCATGCACGCAGACCTCAGCCGCTGGACCTTCGACCCTGCCGCAGGGTACCGCTCGGTCCTGCTCCAGCAGGGTCGGGTGCTCCTGGACGCGGACTGGAACGAGCAGGGCGCCATCACCGCCCGGCACGACGAGGTGCGCACCCGCGACATCATCGGACGTGCCGGTGGACCGGCCGACGGGGCGGCGTTCGCCCTCACCGACGCCGCGCAGGACCCGCCCGCCGGTACGGCGTGGGAGGAACTGCACCTGTCCCGCGGACGGTTCTACCTCGATGGTGTCCTCGCGGAGGTCCCGGGCTCCGGCCTCGGCCCGGCGCTGACGGACCAGCCGTTCCTGCGCCCGGTCGGGGACCTGCCCGGCCTGGCGGAGCCGACCGACGACGGCCGCTACGCCGTCGTCCTGGACGTCTGGACCCGTGAGGTCACCGGTGATGAGGAGCCCGCGCTGTTGGAGTCCGCGCTCGGCGGGCCGGACACCACCACCCGCACCCAGGTCGTCTGGCAGGTGGTGCTGCACCCGGTCGCTGACACCGATGCGTGCGCCGGCCTCGCCGGGGCGGCCTGGCTGACCCGCACCCCACCGACGATGACCGCCACTCTGGCGGACGTGCCCCCGGAGTCGGACCCGTGCCTCATCAGCACGTCGGCGGGGTACCGGCGGCTGGAGAACCAGTTGTACCGGGTCCAGGTCTCAGCGGTGGCGGGTGACGGGACCGCGCACTACGTGTGGTCCAGGGAGAACGGCAGCGTGGTGGCCGCCCTGCGGCAGATCACCGAGCCCACCGTGCCCGGGCCGGACGTCAACCTGCACCTGGACCGCGAGGGCCGCGATGAGGAGTTGTCCTTCGGTGAGGGCGACGTGGTGGAGATCACCAGCCGGGACCGTGAGCTGCGCGCCCTGCCGGCGCTGCTCGGCACGGCCGGCGCTCCGGACGGGCTCGTGCTGCCGGTGACCTGGATCGGCAACTCGGGTTCGGACCCGGCCGCCGGCGACATGAGCCAACTCGGTGAGGCGCCGCTCGTGCGGCGCTGGGAAGGCGGCCCGGCGCCGGTGGGCCCCTCAGCGCAGGACCTCGAGGACGGGATCCAGGTGACGTTCGGGGGTGGCGACTTCCGCGTCGGGGACTACTGGCTCATCCCGGCGCGGACGGTGCGGCTGGTGTACGGGGTCTCGGCCCTGTCCGGCACGATCGAGTGGCCGACGACGACCGACGCCGGGGGAGACGAGGTCCCCGCCGCGCAGCCGCCCCTCGGTCCGGAGTTGCGGCGCACCGTCGTCGGTGTGCTGGAGCGGACCGGTGGTGACGCCGACGGGCAGTGGACGCTGGTCTCGGACTGTCGGCGCCTCACCCCGCCGCTGACCGAGTTGGTGACGATCGATCTGCTCGGCGGGGACGGGCAGGAGTCGCTGCCCGGTGAGCCGCTGCCGGAGCCGGTGCGGGTGGCCGTGCGCAACGGGGGAGTGCCGGTGGCCGGTGCGAACGTGCGGTTCACCTCCGATGGCGACCACCTGCGTGCCTCCGACCCCTCAGCGCCCGGGCCCGGGGCGCCGCCGACCAGCGGCGACCCCTCCGAGATCCCCGTGCCGACCGACTCCGACGGTCACGCCCAGGTGCGCTGGCTGCTCGATGGTGCGCCCGATGCGCACGTGCTCAGCGCCGTCCTGCTTGACGATTCCGGTGCGCCGGTCGGGGCGCAGGTGAGGGTGACCGCCCGGCGCAGCCTCGCCTCCCAGGTGGGCTGGCAGCCGGCCTGCGAGGGCATGGCCGGGGCGACGACGGTCCAGGACGCGCTCGGGCGGTTGGCGACCACCGCGGACCTGCGCCTGCTCGGTGGGGACGGGCAGCAGGTGCGCGAGCCGGGTGCCACGGTTCCGCGTGAGGTCCGGGTGGTCCTGGACAGCCCGTGCGGGCCCCTCGAGGGGCAGGCGGTCTCTGCCGAGGCGAGCGAACGCGGTCTCGTCGTCCCCGCAGAGCCGGGTGAGGCGGACCCGGGCAGCCTCAGCGGGACGGGAGCGACGTCCTCGGCCCGGGCGCGCACCGGAGCCGACGGCGTGGCCGCCTTCTGGTGGCAGCCGGACGTCCGGAAGCAGCCGAGTGATGTGCTGGACATCGTCAGCAAGGGCGCCGAGCCCGCGCCGATCCGGGTGAGCGCCCACCGGGCGGTGCAGGGCGGTGGAGGACGCCCACCGGGGATCCACATCACGCACCTGCACTTCGGGGACGGGAATGAGTTCCTGAACGACGAGGTGGTCACCCTCGAGACGCTGGCCAGCGGGATCATGGTCGAACTGGACGCGCCGGTCCTGCAGGAGAGCGTGCAGGGAAAGCCCGTGGCCCGGGTCGAGTTCGACCTGCCGTGGCCCACCGAGGGCGAAGCGCGGTTCTGGTCGGACCAGCCGGTCGGGTTCCGAGCGACCCGGCTCGACGGTGAGGTCGGGACCGAGACGGCTCCCATCGAGTGGCAACCCACCGAGATCACCAGGGGCTGGCTGCTCACGTTCGGCGAGCGAGTGGAGCGCTTGCACCGCGGCTTCCCCGAGGCGGTACCGAAGGGTCTGGTTCTCGCCCGGTTCATCATCGACGGTTGGGCGATCATCGGCCAGGACGACCCGCAGGTGCACCTCAATACCCATGCGAACGCCTCCTCCGACGGCAGCCACACCCGGTTGGACCTGCCCACCGACGATGAGGTGACCGGCGGCCAGTTCGTCCAGTGGTTCTACGTGGGGGCCCAGTAGATGCCGGAGACCCTCGCGCGAGAGCCGGTCCGGCGCCCGGAGCGGGCCGCTGCACCGCGACCCCGGCGAGCCGCAGCCAACACCGCGGGCGTGCGGCGCCGGACCGTGAGCCCGGTGGTCGGTACGCACGACGCCGCCGAGGTGCCGGTGCGGGCAGAGGTCCGGCCGCGGTTGTGGCGCGGTCCGGCCGGCCGGCATGAACGCGAGGCCAGGACGCTCGGTCCGAGACTTGCGCGGGGGCGGACTCCCCGCAGCGCCGATCGTGCTCCCACGCTGGTGGCCCGGCAGGCCCCGCGACCCGACCCCGGCCTCGGGCCCGGGCAGAGACTGCCACCAGCCGAGCGCACGCGGTTCGAACCGGCGCTCGGGGTGGACCTGTCCGGAGTCCGGGTGCACGACGGGCCGGCCGCTAGGAAGGCCGCCGCAGCCCGGAAGGCGCACGCGTTCACGTTCGGCAACCACGTCGTGCTCGGGCGAGCGGCACAGCAGGGCGGTCCGGTGGCCCGGGCGGTGGTGCTTGCGCACGAACTCGTGCACGTGCGCCAGCAGGCGATGCCGGCGCTGACCGGTGCCGGGTCGGCGCGCGGACCTCCCGCCGTCCTGGCCGGACACATCTCCTGCGCCCCGCTCGGGGTGCAGTGCTGGGCTGCCGGGGACCTGGTCCCCGGGTTCGTCTCCGATGCCGCGGGTGCTGTCGCCGGCGCCGGCGGGGCCGCGCTCCGCGCGGTCGGAGAGGTGGGAGAGGGCGCCTTCGACTGGGTGCTCGACGGCGTGCGCTCGCGAGCCCGGGACCTGCCCGGGTACTCGATGGTCGCGCAGGTGATCGGCCGCGACCCGATCACGGGTGAGGCCGTCACGGTGGAGCGCAACGCCCTCGTCGAGACGCTGCTGACCTATGGTCCGTTCGGGCCCGCCGTTGCCGCCGTGCTCGAGGCCGCCGAGGTGATCGGGCACGTCTTCGATGCCCTCACCGCCGGGCTGGAGGCCAACCGGCTGACCCGCCGGCGCGTCGTCGCCGACATCGCCGCCGCCTTCGATGAGTTCACCCTGAGTGCCGGGATCGCGGCCAATCTGGCCATCGTCCGGCGCTACCTGGACGCCTTCTGCACCGACCTGCGCAACGTCGTCCGGCAGATGGCCGGCCGGGTCATCGCCATCGTCCGAGCCGTCGTCGTCGACCTCGCCGAGCCGTTCCTGGCCATCGAGGCGATCAAACCCGTCTGGGACCTGACGAAGCAGGTGCTGCACCGCGATCCGCTGCGCGGAGTCGAGGTCGAGGCGCCGACCGTGGAGATCCTCGCGAACTTCCTGCGACTCATCGGCCAGGGCGCGGTCGTGGAGCAGATGCGCGAGCGGGGGACGCTGCAGGCCACGGCGGACTGGCTGGACACCCAGGTGGGGACCTTCCGCGGTCTGCTGGGCCAACTCGGTGCGTTGTTCGCCGCCGCGTGGGCGGCGATCCAGCCCGCTAACCTGCCGAACCTGCTCAGCACGCTGCCCACCCTCGCCGCCCAGGCGTTCGGGCTGGTGCAGGGGGTGGCGTCATTCGCGTTCACGGTCATCGCGAAGGTGCTCGAACTGGTGAAGAGCTCGTTGCTCGGCTGGCTCAGCGAGCACGCGCACCAGGTCCCCGGCTTCCACCTCATCACCGTGATCATCGAGCAGAATCCGTTCACCGGCGACGTCGTGCCCAGGACGGCGGAGAACCTCATCAAGGGGTTCATCACGTTGCTTCCCGGTGGTGCGGCGACCTACCAGAGCCTGGCGGAGTCCGGCGTCATCGCCGACGCCGCGACGCGCATCGAGAACGAGATGAGCGCCCTCGGGATCACGCCGTCGCTGATCATCTCCACCTTCCTCGGCGTCTGGGACAACGTCACCCTGCAGAGCCTGTTGACGCCGCAGGAGACCTTCAGGCGGATCGTCGACCTGTTCGGTGACCCGATCTCCCGGATATTCCGGTTCATCCGGGTGGTCATCGAGGTGGTGATCACGCTCGTACTGCGGCTGATGAACTTCCCGAGCGATCTCCTCAGCAGCATCATCAGCCACACCGTCGCTGCTATCGAGGACATCAAACGGGACCCGGTCGCCTTCCTGATCAACCTCCTGGAGGCGCTGAAGGCCGGATTCCTCGGCTTCTTCGACCGCATCGGGAACTACCTGCTGGAGGGACTCACGGCGTGGCTGTTCCGCGGTCTCGGGCAGATCGGGGTCACCGTCCCCACCCAGTGGACGCTCGCCTCCGCACTGGACCTGGTGCTGCAGGTCCTGGGTTTGAGCAGCGAGTTCCTCTGGCGCAAACTCGGCGAACACATCGGCGAGGAGCGGGTAGCGCAGGTCCGCGAGGCGATCGGGATGCTCACCGGGGCGTGGACCTTCATCCGAGGCGTGCAGGAGCGGGGCCTGGCGGCGATCTGGGACTACGTGGTGAGCCGGCTGAGCGGGCTGTGGGACACGGTGCTGTCCCAGGCGCGCGAGTGGATCATGACTCGCGTGGTCACCGCGGTCACCGCACGGCTGATCTCGATGCTGGACCCGACCGGGGTGATGGCCGTGGTCAACTCGGTGGTCGCGTTCTTCGACGCGGTGCAGTCGGCGATCGAGTACTTCCGAGAGATCCTTGAGATCGTCAACATGTACGTGATGACGCTCGCTGCCGTCGCGGCGGGGAACATCACCCCGGGCGCACAGAGGATCGAGCGGGCCCTGGCGGCCGCGATCCCCGTGGCGATCGGCTTCCTGGCCAACCAGGTCGGCCTGGGGAACATCCCGGAGAGGATCGTCGAGATCATCCAGAGCCTGCGCCAGATGGTGGAGCAGGCGGTCGACTGGCTGATCACCCAGGCGCTGCGACTGGGTAGGGCGGCGCTCGACGCCCTCGGAGCGGGGCGGGGAGAGGACGCAGACGATGAGGGCAGCGCCGAGGAGAAACAAGCACGGCTGGATGCCGGTATGGCCGAAGCCGTGGACGCCGCGAACCGGGTCGGTTCAGAACCGGTCGCGGCGGGCGTCCTGCAGCCGACACTCGATCAGATCCGCCGGCGCCACCGGCTACGAACCCTTGAACTCACGGCGGCGGGGGAACGGTGGGCGGTCCGGGGCAGCATCAACCCGGACGCTCAGGAGACGACCGACGCACTCAAGCCAGGTGCGGGTCCGGTGGGAAACGTGGCTCCCCACAAGGATCAGCCATCCCCGCGTCCGGGTCTGTGGTCCGAGCACGTCATTCCCCGGTCGATGATCAGCTCGGTGCTCTCGGTCGCGGGCCTTCCGGCAGTGACGAACACCGAGTACAACGAGATGCACACCGTGCTGATCTACCGCGAGGCCAGGGCGAACAAGGACTTCGGTCCGAACCGCGATCTGTCGCTGGTCGCACGGATCAGAGGTCGCGTCGGAAGGACGCCGGAGGCGGATGTGGTCAGGTTCGGGGACAGTTCGGCCATCGCCCTCCGCGCGTTCCGTACCCTCGCCCACGGTGCCGTGAACCGCACCGTCCAGGCCGTACGAGCAGATCATGCCTCCGACGTGGGAGCGGCCCGCGGGGATCCTCAGATGCTGCCCTCGGAGTCCGTGATACGGCAGACCGCGGCCACCCAGCAGGACGAGATCGAGCAGATCTTCTCGGGCCGTGGACTCTAGGGGCCCAAGGACGGCGCGGCCACTCACCGCCCGGCGACGGACCGCCCGAGTTTCGCCAGTTCCCAGCGGGTGGCGGTGCTGAGGTCCTCGGCGGTGACCTCACCGCGGCTCGCGCCGAGGTAGGCGGCGGTGAGCGCAGCGGCGGCGATGCCGCCGCCGGGCAGATCGATCGTGGCCAGCCGGGCCGGGTCGACCCCGGTCAGCGGCGTGCCCGCAGGGAAGGCGAGGCGCCACATCCGCTCCCGCGCTACCGGATCGGGGTAGGGGAAGTTCACCACGAACCGCAGCCGGCGCAGGAACGCCTGATCCAGCACCGACTTCGCGTTGGTGGTCAGGATCGCCAGGCCCGGGAACGATTCGATCCGCTGCAGCAGATAGCCGACCTCGAGGTTGGCGTAGCGGTCGTGGGAGTCGCGGATCTCGGTGCGCTTGCCGAACAGGGTGTCCGCCTCGTCGAACAGGAGCACCGCGCCGCTGTCCTCGGCGGCCTCGAACACTCGCCGCAGGTTCTTCTCCGTCTCCCCGATGTACTTGCTCACCACCTGGCTGAGGTCGACCACCACCAGGTCCCGCCGCAACGACGTCGCGATGACCTCGGCCGCGAGCGTCTTGCCCGTCCCGCTCGCCCCGGCGAACAGTGCCGCGGTGCCCAGGCCGCGGGCCGATCGCCCGGCGAAGCCCCAGGTGTCCAGCACGATCTCCTGGTGCCGTACTGCCGCGACGAGCGCGCGCAACTGCTCCACCTGCGCCTCCGGCAGCACGAGAAGTTCCCAGCTCGCCCGCGGCTCGATGACCGCGGCGAGGCCGGTGAACCGGCTACTCGCCCGTTCCCGGCACGCCTCCCACAATGGCTGGCCGCGGCGCGTTGCGAGGGCGGCTGCGTGCAGGTCGGGCACGGCGAGGTCGAACGCGCCGGCGGCAGAACTGGCGTCGACCCCGTTCTCGACGCTGCGACCACGGTCGTGGTGCTCGCCGCGTACGGCCAACGCGGCCGCGAGCACCTCACGTCGCTCGGCCACGGGGACCCGCGGCACCCGCACCACGTCGGAACCGGGCTCGCCCCGGACGGACCCGCCCTCGTCCAGCACCACGACCGTCGGGGCCTCGACGTCCCGCACGGTCCGTAGCGCGGCCGCGGGCTCCGCCGTGCCGGTCGCGTCGATGGCCCAAGCGCTCCTGGAGAGCACGGACTCACGCTCCATCAGCCGCCGCAGCCGGGCACGCTCTTCGGCGTTGCTCGGCAGGTCCCCGGCATCGAGGACGAAGAGGTCATGGCCGATCCGGTGGGCGGCCGCCGAGGCGACCGGGAGCAGGTTTGCGTGTTGCGGTCCCGCGATGGTGGCTAGGGCGCCGCGGTCCCACGCACTCACCAGGGCAGCGGCCGACGTGGCCAGGGTCGGTGGCAGTTCTGTCTGGTTCGGCAGCGACCACGCCAGGGCGGCGAGGTCCGGATCGAGATACCCGGCGCCGAGCAGATGATGCAGCACCCGCTCGTCGGCCACGATCGGGCTGTGCGTGGGTGACGTCGGGTCGATCAGGTGGATGAGCCGCCAGTACCGCAGCGGCGCCCTGGGCGTCAGCGCACCCCAGTGGGCGCCGGGAAGGACGGACAGGGCGAGACCGAAGGTCACACGATCCACGCCGGACAACGCGAGATCGGCTGCGGTTCCCGCGACGATCTCCGGACCGGCGGCGAGCAGCAGGAGCGACCGTTCGAACTCGGTGAGGCCGAATCCCTGCGCGATCTCGTCCAACCTCGAGTCCCGGTGGAGCCGGGACCGTGCCTCGGCTAGCGCCGTGTGCGCGGACGCATCCGGCGCACTCCTCGGTGCCCGGTTCTGTCCTGAAGGCGCCGTGCCGGCTCCGCGAGCCGAGGCAGCACCGCGCAGCCGGGCCCGCACGAGGCTGAGCTCGGCCACGATCGCGTCCCGGTTCGCCTCCTCCCACGTCATGGCGGCGGCAACGTCAGGGCCGGCTGGTCATAGGTCTGATCGGTGGCGGTGGGGATGCTGTCGGTGCCGTCGACCTGCAGCTGTACAAGCCACGTGCCGTCCGGAAGGTCCCCGTGGCTGAAGGTCAGTTCGGCGACAGCGTCCTGGTCGGGACCAACCGGGGGGAACTCCATGGTGAGGCTCTGCTGGTCATCGCCGGCCCCGCCGGACAGGCGGCGCAGCAGCACACTCGGGCGCTGCCGGGGCCGCAGTGACGGGCGCACACCGAGGGTGACCTCGGTCGCCGAGACCGCGGTGATCGTGACCTGCGGACGGATGACGACGTGTACCGCGTTCGATGCCGACGTGGTCCGTACCGGTGCAGGATCTGCGCTGCCTGCGGGGGACCGGTGCAGGATCTGCAAGCCGTGTACTCCGGCCGGGACGGCGTCGGTGAGGCTGATGCGGAGTTCGGCTGCGGTGGCGCGTGCGTCCTCGACGGGCAGGGTTGCGGGTCCGATCCGTACGTGGGTCTGCCCGCCCGGTGGCGCGAGGAGCCGGCTGCCACGCAGGACGAGGACGCCATGCTCGCCGTTCGCCGGATCCGGCACCTCGGGAGTGACCGCGTGCAGGTGGATGGGACCGGAGGTCGACAGCGCGATCGCGGGGGAGCGCACGGGCAGGTTACGACTCGGCGACGCCTCGGCGGCCACCAGCACGACCGTCGCTAGGTACGTCAGCGACAGTTGGTAGGCCACATCCAGGACGCCCCACAGCTTCGACATCTCCTCCAGCGACAGCGTGACCGGTGCCAGTTTCACGAGTTCGAGTTCGGCGGCGAGGTCGGAGTCGGCCAGGAACGGGGTCTCGGAGTGCGCGGCGTACAGCTCGAGGGCGGCGGAGACGACGTCGCGGCCCAGCACCGATGTGGCCGAGAGGGCTGCCACGGCCCGGCCCAGCAGCCGCTGGGTCTCGAGCGTGGCCTCCGAGCCGTAGCAGGTGATGAGGTAGTGCAGGTCGAGTGCGGCCAGCGGACGCTGCACGGTGGTCCCATCGGCCCGGCGCGTGGGCAGGTCGGTGAGGTTCCACGCGTGGTTGGGTGTGGCGAGGTAGCAGTAGACGTTGAGGCCGGCGTCGCCGGCGAGGTCGGTTCCGGAGAGTTCGCCCGGGTGCAGGGTCGTGACGCCGGCACCACCGACCGGGCCCGGGTGTGGGCGCTGGAGTGAGCGGTCCAGGACGTAGCGGATCGAGGACGTCACCGCGGCGATCGCCAGGGAGTTGCTCATCGGTGGTCCCGGCGGCGAGCGAGGTAGGCGGCATGGTCGACCAGCCCTCGCGCGGGGGCTGCGGCCCGGGGCTGGGGCGCAGCGGGAGCGCGGGTCACCGTGACGCGGCCGATGCTCACCTGCACGGTGGGGGCCTGGGCGCCGGCCGTACCGGTCTGGCCGTCCTGGGGAACGGTGCTGACCCGGTCGGCGCGCAGCACCGCAGCGCCCTGGGCCGGGCGATGGCGAGCGTGGCCCGGCTCGGCGACGACGGGGCGCTCGCGGGCGGTGAGGACCTGCTGGGCCACGAGCGCCCGGTAGACCTCCTCGCGCAGGATCGCGGCGACGTCGATGGCCGGAGGGGCGGGGGAGTAGCGGGTGTGCGGACGTGGTGCTGCTGCCGGGTCAGGAGGCTCCGGCAGCGGGGCAGCGTCCGTGCGCTCGCGGGCGGCCTCAGCATCGGAGCCCGCACCGGGGTCTTCAGGACGGGCACGGGCGGCGTGCGGCGGCAGCTCCTGCGGCGGCGAGTCCGTACGCTCGGGCTGCGGGACGGCAGCGGCGCCGTGGGTGGCTGGGACGGTGGGCGCAGGCCCGGTCACGGACTGGGAGGCGCGCGGCCCCGGCTTGGCGGTGGCGCCGGGCGCAGCATCGCCGGTGCCGGTCGTTCGAGTGCGCTGTTCGGGAGGGGCCGGCGACGCAGCGGACCTCCCCGAGCCCGGGCCTGTGCGGGCCGCCTGGTCGTGTGCCTGGACAGCGGCCTGGCGCGCCGTGCGCCGTACCAGCTTCTCCCCGATGGTCGGGTCCGGAGGTTCCGGTGCGGGAACGTCACGCTGCCGGGCGGCGTCTGCGGCGGGGCGGCGGTCCGGTGCGCCGAGCGGGGCGACGAGGCGGCGATCAGGTGCCTCGAGCGCGGCGGCGGTGAGGTTCGTGGGAGCAGGCTCTTCGGGTGGGCGAGCGAGTTGGCTGCCTGGTGCACTCGCGGCGGTCTCGAAGCGGTGGACGTGGCGGGGTCGCAGCGCCGGCGGTTCACCGACCGCGCGAGCGGCCAGCACGGCCAGGAAACCGGTCATGGTCGCTCACCCCGCACGAGCGCGAGGTATGCGGTCCGTCGCGCGCGGCCCAGGCGCAGGATCTCGGCCTCCGACCAGCCGAATACTGCCGCGATGTCGGCGATCTCAGCGAGCAGGGACGGTGCGTCGCGATCGATCGAGGCGGACAAGAACGTGGCGATGTCCACAGCGGCGCTCGTGGTTGCTCCGCACTCCGGGCAGTGGGCCTCCACCGTAGCCGCGGCCGCTCCGGCCAGTTCCGCCAGGGCGGCGTCGAGCGCCCCGGCATCGGCCGTCAGGGCGACCGGGTCTGCCTGCACGTCGGTCCCGGCGCTGTGGTGAGCGTCCGGATCGCTGACACAACGGGCCAGCAGGGCGGAGACGACGTCGGGCTCCTCCCGTGCCGCCAGCAGGTCCCGCGTCGTCGGCACCCGGACGCTCCACCGCCGTCCCGGGGTTGTCGTGACCTCGTTGGTGACCTGTCCCGTGACCTGGGCGCCGCCGTCGTCCGCCGTGACGGACTCGACCGGGACCTGGACGTCGAGGGTGAGTCCGCACGCCGTGCAGTCCAGCACGGCGGCGGCAGTCGGGCCGAACTGCTCGGCGTACAGGCGCGCGAGCAGGACGGTCAGCCCGGCGACCGGCAGGTCCAGGGCCGCGTCGAGGTCGGGTGTGACGCCCGCCTCGGTGGCGAACACCGCTCCACGGGCGGCGCGCGGCACCGCGCCGGCTGCCTCCCACGCCCGCAGGAGCCATGACTCGTCGACCGTGACCATCGCCAGACCCTCCGGGCGCCGAGGTTTCGTCAGGGTTCTACGAACGAGGGCTCCGACGGCTCAGCGACGTCGTAGTCGCGCTCCCACCCCTCGTTCTCGAGTTTGATCGATTGGATGGCGACGACGTTGGCGTTGGCGTCCAGTTCGGGGATCGCCTGGTACTCCGAGACCCAGCACCGGAACACCGTGTAGGCCAGGGCGAGCTGGCCGGCCTCGTTGTAGACCTCGAGGATCACGTCCTTGCGGAAGTCCCTCAGCGAGCTCTCCGCGCCGAGCCCGGATCCGTAGTTCCAGACCTTGTTCGCCCACTGCTCGAAGTCAAGATCGTGGGTGACGCCGCGCTCGAGGGTGATGGCCTCGAACTCCGAGCGTCCGGGTGACTTCCGGCTGCTGCTCGGGTCGCCGCCGTCGCGGTGGGTGACCACCTCTGTGGTCCGCTTGAGCACGCTGACCTTGCTGATGCCGGCCACGTAGCGCCCGTCCCACTTGAGCCGGAACTTGAAGTTCTTGTACGGGTCGAATCGGGTGGCGTTGACGGTGAACTGGGCCATGGCGTCGTCCTTCTCAGGTCTGCGCGGCGGCGGTCTTCTGCTGGATGCTCACGACGACGAACTCTGCCGGTTTCAGCGGGGCGAAGCCGACGACGATGTTCACGATGCCGCGGTCGATGTCGTACTGGGTGGTGGTCTCGGAGTTGCAGCGAACGAAGTAGGCGTCCCGGGGTGTGGTGCCCTGGAAGGCGCCCTGGCGGAACAGGTCCTGCAGGAACGCGCCGATCGAGGCCCGGATCTGTGACCAGAGCGGCTCGTCGTTCGGTTCGAAGACCACCCACTGCGTGTTCCGGTACAGCGTCTCCTCGAGGAAGAGGGCGAGCCTGCGAACGGGCACGTACTTGTACTCGTCGGCCAGGAGGTCGGCACCGCGGAGGGTGCGCGCACCCCAGACGACCGAGCCGACGCCGCGGAAGGTGCGTAGGCAGTTGACCCCGTGTGGGTTGAGCCGGCCGTTCTCGCCGTCGGTGAGGACGCCGGCGAGTCCGTTGGCACCGACGAGGCCGGCCTCCAGTCCAGCCGGCGCCTTCCACACCCCGCGTGCGCCGTCGGTACGGGCCATGACTCCGGCGACGGCTCCGGAGGGGACGAAGGTGCCGATCGCTCCGTTGCGCAGTGGGTCGGCGCGCCGGATGCGGGGGAAGTACAGGACGCCGTTGCGACCGTTCGCGGTGAGGTTGCGGGCGTCGATCCAATCCCGGATGTCGGCCACCGTGCTTCCGGGCGGCGGATCCACGATCAGCATGGCTCGTTCCTCCACGCACAGTTGCAGGGCCGGGCTCCACAACGCCGGCGGAGTCTCGCCGTCGGGTCTGGAGGGTGGCAAGCAGAGGATCGTGAAGAGGTCGGCGTCCACCAGGGCGTACAGGCCCAGCTTGTCTGCCACGAAGGAGTCGCCGTCGCCCCCGATGTAGTCCTGGAGCGACAGCGCGTTCGAGTCGGTGCCGTCGGTGCCCCCGCCGGACTCGCCCGCCGCGTAGAAGGCCGCGGGATCCTGATCCCGGTGACGCTCGCTCGGGACCACGTCTGCCGGCAGGGTGAGGCCGGGTTGGATCCGGATGAGTTGGGAGGACTGCAGCGCGGTGTCGAGCCGTCGCGGGCCGTCGGCGAGGGTGACATTGAGGTAGGTCTCGACGAGCCGCGGCGACGTGACGTCACCCTCGCGGACGGTCAGGTGGAAGAGGTCCTCCACCGCCACGCCCTGGTCCGCGGCGACCAGGGCGGCATCCTCGGCGGAGGCGTTCACGGCGTGCTGCACCTCCACCTCGAGGCGATTGCCCCAGGTGCCGGGGCCGAGCGCCTCAAGGGTAACCGCGCCGTCGACGTCGACGGTCGCAGGCCGGGCACCTCCGGCCAGGCGCACGATGACCGCCTGGGAGCCGCCGTTCAGGTAGTAGTCGCGCACCGCGTAGCCCAGGCCGCTGTCGCGGCTGAGCCCACCGAAGGTTCGCTCGAACTCGGCGTAGGAGGTGATGGCGATCGGTCGGTCCACCGGACCACGGCGCGCAGAACCGACGAAGGCCGCCACCGCTGTTGCCACGCCGGTGATCGTCCGGCTGCCGCTGGGGATCTCCTGGATGTACACGCCCGGGTAGGTCAGCGTGGCTGGCATAGCAACTCCTCGAAGGTCGCAGGTAGGGGTAAGGATCCGGATGCTGCGTCACCTCGTCGTCACGGCGTCATCACGGTCGAGAAGGAGCCGCCGGCGTGACGGCGCCGTGACGTTCGGAGGCGACGCTCTCGGGATGCGGCACACGCGCGTGCGCGCAGACGTGGAGGAAAGAAGATGACCAAGGTCACGGTATCCACCTGGGTGACGGTCAAGGACGGACCACGCCTCTCCCTCAGCAACGAGATCGAACCCGAGACGGTCGCGCAGTCGACCCTGCAACTCGATGAGGCGGGCGGCACTGCGCCGGAGCAGACCGCCGAACTGCTCGCCTCCGGCGGCAGGGCGGTGCTGCTCGCGCTGACGGCCCGGACTGCCGGCGGGGAGGCTGCGGAGGTGACGCTGAGGCCGGTCAACGGCTCCGACACCGGTGACCCGCTGCCGGTCAGCGGGGGATTCGCCGCCGCGAGCCCGGGCCTGCTGGACGCGCTCGTGACCGGTGGTCCTCGATCGATCGTGGTGACCAATACCGGTTCGGAGAAGGTGACGGTGCGGATCGTCGCCGCACGAGCGGACTGATCATCCCGCCCGCCCTCGCGGCGCCCGAGTGCCGTGACGGTCCGGTGACGATCGGCCAGTACTTCTTCACTGTCGCAAGGAGTAGCCTGTGGCTACCTCTCGGGAGCGCACGGGGTTGGGTTGAAAAATGACCATCGGACTGGTGAGCGCATTGGCCGCCCATTCCTGCGCCGGTGCGCCCCTTGTCCATCTCATCGGCCACCCCCGGGTCAGCCGTGACGACGCCGAGATCCGCCTGGTGGACAGCGGCATGCGCCTGCTCGCGTTCGTGTCGCTGCACCGGGGCATGATCGATCGGCATCTCGCCGCCGCGGAGTTGTGGCCCGACGCCGATGACGTCCACGCCGCCGGAAATCTGCGCACCGCCTTGTGGCGGGTCAACGCGGTCGGGGTGCACCTCGTGGACGCGACCCGGACGTCGCTGCGGCTGGCCACCGACGTGCAGGTGGATGCGCATCTGCTCGGTGCGTGGGCGGCGCGGATCATCTCCGGCACCGTCAGCCCGCACGACCTCGCCTACCCCTCGTGGGACGTCGAGCGCCTCGAGCTGCTGCCCGGGTGGTACGACGAATGGTTGCTGCTCGACCGCGAGCGGCTCCGTCAACGGCTGCTGCACGGGTTGGAGGAGATGTGCCGGAGGCTGATCGGTGCCGGCCGGTGCGCGGAGGCGGTCGACGTGGGGGTGGTGGCCGCACAGGCGGACCCACTCCGCGAGAGCGCCCAGGAGGTGCTCATCCGGGCCCATCTTGCGGTGGGCAACCGCGCCCAGGCATTGCGGGCGTTCGAGGCGCACCGCTTGCTCCTGCGTCGTGAACTCGGTGTCGAGCCGGCGCCGCGGCTCCGGGACCTCCTTGCCCTCGGCAAGGTGGGGCCACGGGTGGAACGACCCGCCGCGTTGGTTCCGTCGGCGGTGGTGCGCTGAGGGCAGGAAGCTGATCGGCGCTCGTGACCGTGGTGCGGCTGGTCATGCAACGGTGACACTGCCTTGACGGTCCCTGGTGAGACTGGGCCGCATGGGGGTTCGGTCAGCGCCTTTGCAGCACTCGGCAGGGCCGGCGGGCACCTGCGTGGTGCGTCTGTGGCGGTCTGGCAGTGCGGTGAGCATCTCGATCGAGGCGCGCGTGGATGGCGACGCCGAGTCCGGGGTCCAGGTGTTCACGGACCTGGATGACGCCGTGGCCGCGGTCGGCACATTCCTGGAGGAGCAGTGGCGCCGGATGAATCATGGTTGAGGGCGGATCTGCTCGCCGCCCCGGCGGCGCGCTGGGATTCCCGCTACACGTGATCGCGCGGAATCTGCCGGCTCCACATCGCCGAGTGCACGCGTTCGGGCCCGTGCCAGGCGTCCAACTCCGCGTACAGGTGGAAGTGTGTCGGTGAGGACGTCAGCACGGTGCGGGTGGTGGTGCGCGCTTCCCAGTCGCCACGGGAGAAGCCCATCTGCCACAGGGTCTGGCCGCGCACGGAGTTGAAGTCACACCCTCGGTCACGACGACGTCGACCTTCGTTCCCGGCACGCGCTGCTCGAACTGCGCGATCTGCTCCGCGGTGGGCACCGGCGCACGACGCCGTCGGCGAAGTGGCGCAGGAACCACTTGGCGGCCACCGGGTAGGGGCCCTTGTCATCCGGGATGTGCGGACGCCGGCCCAGTCCCAGGGCCACCATCGCGCGCCGGCCCAGTCCCAGGGCCACCATCGCGGCGTGGTTCGGGACGCCGTCGACCATCTCGAACAAGGTGGCGTGCGCCTGGGAGTGCCGGGCGTTGACCTCCAGCAGCCGAAGCCGGCTGGTGCCGGGGTCCCAGAAGAACTCGATGTTGAACGTGGAGTTGTCCAGACCGGAGGCCTGGATCACCTTGCGGGAGGCGCCGGCAACCTGCTCCACGACGCGGTCGGGCTCGCTGGAGGGGTAGGTGTAGCGCTGGAAACTGGCGCTGCCGGGGTAGGAGGTGGAATCGACCAGGCCGTAGATGTTCCGGGTAGTCAACTCCCCGGGGCAGGTGCGGTGGCTCGGCCTCCAGGTCCAGAAGCCCGAAGGCCGGCAGGGCGTCGATCACCCGGGCCTGGATCAAGCGGTTCCAGCACTTGTGCTCCAAGCGCACGACGGCGTCCAGGCTGGCGGTGGGCAGGCCGCGGCGCTGGCACAGGATCGGCACCATCATCCTGGCCCGGAAGTCCCAGTAGGTCACGATCGCATCGACGGAGCCGGGGAAGGCCTCCAGTTGTGCCTCCGCACGGTCCAGCAGATCAGGGATGCTCACCTTTCACTACTTCCTGCAACTCCTCCGGGGTGAGCAGGTAGTGAAAGGTGAGGTCCTCCGATCCGGGCACGGCGTGCAGGACCTCGAGGTTTGCCTCGTCCAGGCCGAGGACGAAGACGTTCTGGTTCTTCGACTGCGTCATGATTCCGGTCGTCAGAGCTCAATTGGGGGAACGCATCCCGGGGGAGTGGGGGCGGGTTGATGCTCCGCGTGAAGTGCAAGAACGAAACCTGGCTGCGGATCATTCGCCAGACAAGGCCAGGCCTGACGTGCTCAGCGGCCTCGTAGATGACGTCGTGCAAGGACAGGCGCAGCGTCGCGGTCATCACGGCACCTTCCCCGAGGTCCTAGTCGACGGTCCGTGGAGGTGGCTGAGCGAGGGGCTGGGTGGACATTCGCTCCCTGAGGGTGGGTAGCAGCGCGGTGCGCTGCGGACCTGCAGGGGTTGGCGTGTTCAGGTGCGCGAGGCAGGAGGTCAGCGCGGTGTGCCCGACGGCGAACTTGGGCGGTGAGACTGCGGTGACCGGAACGGGCGCCAGCGCGGAGACTTCATCGTCGAAGGCGATGATCTCCAGGTCCTGGGGGATCTGGATGCCGCGGTCCTGCGCTACTTCAAGCAGGGCTATGACGGCTTCGTCCGGCAACATCAAGAGCGCACCGATGTTCAGGTCCACCGCGGCGTCAAGGACCTCGCCCGCTCGCAGCAGGGCTTTGGCTGGGTCGGCGCTAGCCAGCAGGATCTGTACCTCAGCGAGATGCCCGCGCGGCCGCAGGGCCCGCACCGCGCGGCGCACCCCGGCGCGGACCGCCTCGGCGGTGGGGCTGGCCCGCCAGGCCAGCAGGAACCGGTCATGGTGACGCTCTGCCAGTTCCCGGACGGCGAGCTCAGCGCCGTGACGCTGGTCGCTACGGACCGAACTCAGGGGCATGCCCGGATCGGCACGGTCCAGCGATCGCTCCACGATGATCACCGGGACAGGAAGGGAACTGAGGAGTCGGTACGTGGATGGATCCGCCGCCACGGTGTCCGCCGGCGTGACCAGCAACGCATCGACTCCGGTGGCCGCCAGGCGCCTGATCTGCTGCTGCTCCACCTCGCGGGAGTACCCGGAGATAGCCAGGATCAGACGCACCCCCGACTCGCCGGCGGCGACGTGAGCTCCTCGGATGATTTCGGGGAAATAGTAGTTCCGGGACGGGACCACCAAACCCACGGTCGCCAGTGGTGGTGTGCCCTGGCGGCTCGTCCGGCCCTGACGTGGGCGGAGGGGGACTGCGCCGCCATGCACCCGTTGGAGGTGTGCGTCAGCCTCCAGCAGTTCCAAGTCGCGGCGGATGGTCATGGCCGCGACACCGAACTTCTGGGCTAACTCTCCGACGCGGACCGCACGGTGTAGCCGGAGTTCCCGCAGGATATGGTTGCGACGCTCCGCCGGGATCATCAGATCATCTTCAATGATCCGTGCCGCGCCGCACAAGGCGCCGCTTGGCGTGCTCAGGAATCGACCCGCACCGTGATCGTCCGGCCGGTGGTGGAGCCGAACTCGTTGATCAGTTCGCCTCGATAGGAGTAAGTACCCGGATCGCGATCGGTGACCGCGATCTGAACCTGCTGCGCCTGTGGTGTGTTGGCCTCCAGTGCTCCCCGGGCGATCTCCGCATCGTCCTCGTAGAGGACATACTCCGTGGCGTTCGTGCCCCACCACATGTTCAGATCAACCGTGAAGGCGGGCGAGCGGCTCCAGTTGTCGTGGCTCAGTTGCGGAACGCCTGGCTCGGCGTCCCGCACGGTTACGGTCACGGGTCGGGTAGCGGTGGTGCCGGCGGAGTTCTCGAGTTCACCGGTGTAGACGTAGTCGCCGTTCGGGCGGCCCTGGATCCTTACCTCTGCGTTCTGAGCGTTCGGGCTGTCCATCTCCAGGGATTCGGTAGCGATCAGTTCATCGTTCTCGTACAACCGGAAGGTGCCCGCATTCTCGCCCCACCACATGTTCATGGACACATCGAAGTAGCCGTCCCGCAGGCCATGGGCCCGTCCCTGGGTGGTCCCCAGGACGCCCACGCCCGGGGCACTGGTGGCGCCGTCGTCGCTGTCCTCGGTGGGCAGGGCCGTACCGGTGTCGAGGGTGTCGAAGTCGATCACTCTGCCGTCCAGGACCACCGTGCCGTCGTCGGCCTCGGTCAGGCTCAACTGTCCGGAGGCGGATGTGGCCAGCACGATCCGGAAGTCGGCCGACTCGCCTTCGGTGGAGATCCGTAGGGTCCCATCATCGATCACGAGTTCGGGAGCGTCCGGACCCAGGACAAATCCGCTCAGCGCCGCTCCCTCGTCGTCGTTGAAGGTGAAATCGGGTGATCCGCTGCCGGGATCGGTTGCGGTCTCGATTCGCACGCCCTGCTCGGGGCGCAACTGCCAATCCCACGTCCGTGACTGATCGTCGGCGAACCGGTCCCGTATGACCACGATCGCATCGGCGTCGTGCCCGGGCGCGAGATCCACGACCTGCTGCCGCTCGGCCAGGTTGACGCCGAAGTTTCCGGATCCGTCCAGGTGCAGATATCCGCCACCCTGATCGGCGTAACTGACCGACTCCAGGGTGACGCCGTCACCGGTGAGTGTCTCGTACTGATTACGGTACGGTTCCAACTCCCCGTCCACCAGTGGCTTGCTCCACAGGTTCGGTTCCGTGGCCGCGCGGGCTCCGAGTGTCGCCCAGGTGGTCCCGTGCCCCATCCAGGACAGGGAGAACGTCTCCGCGGCCGACCAGCCGCGGTGCTGAGTGTTCCGGTTGGAGGTGGCGATGATCGCATCAGAGGTGTCGGCGTACCCGGAGCGGAAGGCGTAGAACCCCGGCTCATCGTCCAGGATCGCTGTGAACGCCTCCGGCGCGCTGATCTGCGCCGGGTCGCTGCTGACCTCGGTGGGGTAGTACAGCATCGTCCACATCGAGTGCAGGTGGTCGAACTGCGGCCGGGGATGCTCGGTTCCCTGGACGTGGTCATAGGTGTGGCGCAGCCCGGGGAGCGCGCCCTCCGGTGTGAGCGGGAACAACAGGGGGAAGAGCCCCGACACCTGCCCGTTCGGACCGGAGACACCGAACTGGGCGACATCGCCGTCCGGGCGGGAGGAGGCAACGTGGAGCGCCAGGTTCCACCATTGCGGCCGCTCTACGTGCGGGTCGAGCACCTGGAGACCGGCGCTCTGGGCGAAGTAGATCGAGGGAAGCATGTACAGGCCGGTGTAGTGCAGGTAGTCCCAGCCTTCCTGGGTGTACCCGTGGTCGGTGTACCCCTGGTCCAAGTGCTGTGCGACCTGGTCGGTGACATAGGCGATCCGGTCGTCATACATCCCGAAGTCGCCATCTCCGCGCGCGGCGAGGAGAACCTGCAGTTCCGGCGCGCGGGTCACCCCGACCCAGTTACTGGTCTTCTCGGTATCGAACAGGGCGTCGTGGTGATAGGTGGAGAGTAGGTCGACCGCCCGGGTCATGAGGATCCGTACCTGGGCGCGCTGGTCGGTGTCCCATCCGTTGTAGGCCCAGTCGTAGACCGGTGCTAACAACAAGTTCGCCCGGCCCAGTTCCAGACCCATGTTGACATCGCGGGCGACGACGAAGTCGGCCGCGCTCATCACCGCGTCGAAGGCGACCTGCGCCCACTGCTCGTCGCCGGTGACCAGATAAGCGAACGCGGCGTCCCGGCCGCGGTAGAGGCCTGCGCTGCCGTCGGGGCGGTTGTAGGGGCCGTCATCGCCAGCGTCCAGGCGGGTCATGAGGTTGTTCCATGCACCGGTGACGGTGGGTTGCT
Source organism: Pseudactinotalea sp. Z1739 (assembly GCF_049725055.1). Next base: position 168,388 of record NZ_JBMPQA010000006.1, read on the forward strand.
CGGCGTCCAGGTGCGCGCGGACTCGGTCGATCGCGTCCTCGCTGATCGACCTTGGGTGCTCGGCAGCACCAACCGTGGCGGTAGCGATCTCACTGTCGCCGGCGAGCAGTCGTACCCGCTCGCCGGGTGCGGCGTCGACCACGACGGCCCCCTGCTGGCCAGACACCGACTCACGTCCGTTCTCGGTGGCCAAGGCGAGGCCCTCCGCTGAGGCATCATCGGGCAGGGACCAGGCCACCCTGGCACCGTCCTCGGTCTCCAGTGCGGTCAGGGTGGAGATGACCTGCTCGCGCTCGAACGTCTCCGGCGTCGTGGTGGTGGCCGGGGGAGTGGTGGTGATCACGGAACCATCGGCGGCGTGGGCGACGACGACGTAGGTGTAGGTGGTGCCGGGTTCGGCCCCAGTGTCCGCGGTCGTCAGGGCGTGGGCTTCGCGCACGAAGGTTTCCTCGGACGGCTCCGGCGCCTCGCTCCCCTCGGTGCGGTAGACACGATACGCGTGAGCATCGTCGTCGTCCTCGGTCAGTTCCCAGAACAGATGAACCGGGCCGGCTGACGTGGCCGAGGCGGTCAAGGTCGCCTGGTCGACGGTTTCGGCGATCCGTACGTCGGCGAACCAGATTGTTCCGCTGGCGCGGTCCAGCATCGGTTCCACGGCCAGTTGCACCGCTTCCGCGGGCAGTTCGATGCGGGACTCGTAGGTGCGCCAGTCGAAGGTGCCTGTCAGGTAGGGGCCGGGCCGTGCGGGCACGACGGCGACGCCGTCTTCATCGAAGGCCTGCACACGCAGCATGCTGAAGCCCCCGGAGAGTTCCTCACCCTTGACCTGGGCGGTCACGGTCAGTTCACGTGGTGTCTGGGGGGTGACCGTGATCCGCTGCGTCAGGGCCAGGCGGGCGTCGGGCCCGGACTCGGAGGTGATCGAGACAGCAGGCCCGTCCTCGGGGCCGGCATCCGGCACGGCCTCGACGGTGGCTGCGCCCGCAGGGTTCCAGGTGCCCCACCCGTCGGGGTGGCCATCGCCGTTGGTATCGGCGAACGTGGGGTTGGTCAGTTCGGGGACGGCGGCCACGGCCGGGGTGGATGCCCCCAGTCCGATGACCACCGCCACGGCGGCGGCCAATGCCGCGTAGCGGAACCGGGAGTGGGTGGTGGTGTCGCGATCGGGTCGCATCAGCGTCCTTACTGGTCCATGCGGTACATCGGCCTGCAGCGCGGTGTCGTGGGTCACACAGTAGGCAGGGCCGGATGAAGAAGCACGGAGTCGCACACAGTCGCACATCCGGCGTCGCATCTCGGCACGGTGGTGGCGCTGGGTCACTCAGCGAACGTCGGCGGCGATTCGGAAGCCGGTATTGCCGGAGGAGGAGTCACCGGCGTTCAACGTCCGGGCGGCCACCCGGTACCTGTTGCAGTAGGAGTCATGGCACAGGTAGGAACCACCGCGGATGGTCCACACATCCGGCGCGGGTCGGCCGGGGGACTGGGCCCACGGGCTCGCTGTCCATTCCCAGACGTTGCCTGCCACATTGAACAGCCCGTACCCGTTGGCCGGGAAGGACCTCGCCGGGGCGGTGCCCACGTACCCGTCGTCCGCGGTGTTGTGGCGGGGAAAGTCGCCCTGCCAGATATTGCACATGTGTCTGCCACCCGGGGTGAGTTCGTCGCCCCAGGCGTACCGCCGTCGTAGGAGCCCACCACGGGCGGCATACTCCCATTCGGCTTCGTCCGGAAGGCGGGTGCCGGACCACGCACAGTAGGCCTGCGCATCATGCCATGACACATGCACCACGGGGTGGTCGCGGCGATCTTTCAGTGAGGAACCCGGACCTTCCGGATGGCGCCAGTCGGCGCCATCGATTCCGACCCACCACGGGGTACCTGCGGCCACGCCGCGTACCATGCGGGGGTCGATGTCACGCACGAAGAGGTGGAAGACGAAGCTCCAGCCGAACTCCTCCGCCTGGGTGCGGTATCCCGTGGACTTCACGAAGCGTTCGTACTGGGCATTGGTGACGGTGGTGGATCCGATCAGGAACGGTTCGACCTCGACCGTGCGGACCGGCCCCTCGCCGTCGGCGGGGTGGGCATCGGGATCCTCGCTCCCCATCGCGAAGACACCGCCGGGCAGGTCGACGAGGTCGCGCCGGATCTTGCGCGCTTCGTTAGCGTTGTGCTCCGGTCGGGAACGCTCCTTCGAGGTGTGGAGCCGCACCGGTGTCGCGCCGGTGCTGCGGTCACCGGGACCTGTCAACTGAACCTCCCGTGCGGATGCCTCTGGGGCGGAGCACCTCTACTGTACGTGGGACTCCACGGCGGTCTCGGGTCGAATCCGGTCGACCTCGGGGATTCCGGACATCATGGCCATCCACTGGGCGAAGCGGTCACCACGCTCGCACAGGATGCGGTACAACCGCCGTCGCAGATCGGTCACCACATTGCCGTACGCGGGCACGGCCACGACATTGCGCAACTCATGCGGGTCGGACTGCAGGTCGTAGAGTTCGTCGGTGCCCTCGGGGTTGACGATCAGTTTGAAGCGCCGGTCCCGCAGCATCCGCTGGGAATAACCGAAGTGGTGGCCGTGGAACTCCGCGACGATCTCCCGGCGCTCGTGCAGCGCTGAGGGGTCCAGCAAACTGGTTCCTCTGCTGGCAGCGGTGTCAATCCCGGCGACGTCCAGGATGGTGGCGTGAAAGTCCAGTAGCGAAACGAAATCGTCGCACCGGGCTCCCCGCACCCCTGGGTTATGCACCAGGGCGGGGATGCGGTAGATGTCGTCATACATCGCCGGGCCTTTGTCGTTCAACCGGTGGGCACCGGTGAACTCGCCATGGTCGGCGGTAAAGCACACCACCGTGTCTTCCTGCAGCCCGTGGTCTTGGAGTGCTGCGAGGATCCGGCCCACCTGGTGGTCGATCAGGGCGACGTAACCGCGGTAGATCGCGATGAGCTTGCGCCATCGCACGGCGTCGAAACCGTCGGCACCCCAGTACTGGGAGTACGTGCATTGGATCTCGGGCTTGTCAGCGAAGGTCTCCGCCATCGATGCCGGCAGTTCGATCTGGTCCGGGTCGATCAGGTCGAACCACTCATCGGGCAGCAGATAGGGAAGATGCGGACCGAAGAAGTGACAGTTGAGGTAGAAGGGCTTCCCCTCGGCTGCGTAGGTGCCGATTCTCTCGATCGTCAGGTCCGCCAGGTACTGCTCGAACGTCGCCTCGGTGGGTTGGCGCAGCCGCGAGGCGAGGAGATGGCCCTGGCTGCCGTCCGGCAGCCTGGTGTGGATCTGCTCGGTGAGTTCCACCGGCGGGTGACCGTGGCGTTCCAGCCACGCCAGGTAGCCGGGATTGGTGTAGTCGTTCAGCGCTCCGGCGATGTGATCCCCGTCGAACCCGTGCTCGGCCGGACCCCGGCGGCGGCCCACGTGCCACTTGCCCACATGCCCGACGTTGTAACCCTGGGCACGCAGTTGGTGGGAGAAGACCGCGTGATCGGTGGGTAGTTCCTCGCGATGCCCGGAGTTCCACTCGTAGTTCGCCAGGAGGCCGTGCTCGAAGGGGTGCAGGCCGGTGACCAGACTCGCCCGGGCCGGCGTGCAGATCGCGCTGGGGGTGTACGCGGAGGTGAACACGGTGCTGACCTCGGCGAGGTCGTCCAGCACTGGAGTGTACGCCGGCGTGCCCTCGTAGAAGCCGAGTGTGTCCAGCCGGTGCTGGTCGGTCATCAGGAAAAGGATGTTGCGGGGTTGAGCCCCGCCGGTTGGCTGGTTGCGAGGACTGCGCATCGATCCCTCTCGTGCTTTCGTGGTGGGCAGTGGACCATCGCTGGGCCCTCCCGCTGAGGGAGGGCCCAGCCGTCGTTCACCGTCTCAGCTCGAAGGTCACCGGCACACCACCGAGTCCGGCGGTGTCCACGACGATCCGCAGGCCGCTGTCTTCGGGATGGAGTTGTACCCGTTCCGACTGCCCGGCGAGCCGACGGGGCTGGTTCCCGTGCAGGAACACTTCGACGGTGTCGGCCTGGTGGGTCGGATCGCTGATCGAAACACGGCCGCGGCCCGGATTGATCTCAGCCAGGACCGAGGCAGGCTGGTCGCAGGAGATCTCTCCACCTCGCCCCGGTCCCCAGAAGTTCGCGGCTTGAACGTGCCCGATCCGGACGGCCTGGACATCCGCGTCGTTGGCGAGGAGTTCGATCCCGGGATTGTGCGAGCGCGCCTGGGTGCGATTCGCGCTCACCCCCGGCAATACCGCGTAGGCGTAGGTGGTGCGATCCGGTGCGTGGACCGACTCCAAGGTGGCATACACCCGGGTGTGTTCAGTACTCGAACCGGCGGTGTGGTTCCTCGACCAACTACCGGATCGCTCGCGCACCGAAGCACGCAACTGGGGTACGTCAAGCAGCAGGTAACCAGCCACCCCCTCCACGTGCGCCCAGGTCGGGTCGCCGACCTCGGTCGCCGCCGTGACTTCCACACCATCGACGACCAGACGGCGGTGATCCTCGCCCAGATTGCGGTGTTCGATGACCGTCTTGACCTCATTCCCGGAACCTGTGACGACGTCGCTGCCCAGGGCGATAATCATGTCCGGCAGGCAGAGCCAGGTCTTGCGCGCGTTCAGGCCCGTCCCGCCGGGACCGATGAGGTGCTGTCCGGCGAGAGCAATGTCATTGAGAGCCGCGCCACCGGTCCACTCGTTATCGGGCGTACTCAAACCCCATTGGCCTTCGGTCCGGGCGGGCAACTCGGTGGTGTCAACCGTGGTGCCTGCCGGAGCCATCAGGTCGCTGGTCGGCCAGTACTCGTCGTCGTAGTGCGCGATGTCATCAGGCAGGTACAGATATGTCATCCCGTTGGAGGTCTTGAATCCGAACTCGTTCTCACCGTTCCCGCACTCGTACCACGCAATGCGATCGGAGCACATCGCGATCGCGGTGGCCCAGTCCTCTCCGCGGTAGATGAGCCGGTCCATCCGGGCGAACAGTGTCGGACCCAAAGGATCCGGAACTGGCTCGGCGCCGGAGGCCTCGAGTTCCTTGATGATGGCCACCTGGGGAACTGAGGCGCCGTCGTAGATCGACCGGTAGTCGTTGGTCTCCAGCCAGTGCAGACAGCGTCCACGCCACTGCCGGGCAGTGGCCGCTTCCACTGATTGCGCGAGGGTCGCGATGGCCTCGATGGCCATGAATCCGTTGTCAATGCTGCGTTCATGCTCTCGGGAGATGGCCCGGCCGCGCACCGGATCCATCATCTGGGCCCGGTAGATCACGGGTGCGAACGATCCCTCGACCGAGTCCAGCAGGATCTGGTGGCTCGGATCGTCGATGTCGTGGCTCGTGTCGGCAAGCAGGGCGAAGAGCCGGGACAGCGCACGGAGCAAGACCAATCCATAGGTCCCGGTGTACGGGACCGTCGAATGCTGGATGAACGACCCGTCGTAATAGAACCCGTTCCCAGATTCGACGATTTGCCAAACATCGCTCAGTCCGGCCACCGCATGGGCCAGCCGGTCGGTGTCGGCTCCGGCGATCGACCGGATGATCACTGCCTGGCACAGGTCCACGCGATTCGCGCCCTCCGAGAGAGCACGGCGCGGCGAATGCTCCGGGAACTGGTACCAGGGGTCGGAAACGTAGAAGTCGATGGCATCGGCATAATCCTCGAAGTGCTCCGGCTCGATGTGGTCCGCCAGCAGAGCCATACTGTCTGCGAGCGACCGAGCGGATCCCGACTCCCACGCCCACCAGTTGCCGTACTCGGCAGTGCTGGGGTTGTAGGTGAGCACATTCGTGCGCCGGAGTGCGCCCAATGCGGTCTCAAGTGCGCTCTCATCCTCGAAGTAGTCCGAACCCGGGGTGGCCCAGGCGGTGGCGATCGATTGGATGCGACGGAAGGTCGTGACGATGTTGCCCTCGTTGCCTTCGGGCAGAAATGGAAGGTCGACGAAGGTCCGTGCGTCAGCGCCATCGCTCACCTGGATGTCGGCGAACCAGATCGTGCCCTCGGTCCGGTCCAGCATGACACCGACGGAGAGTTCAACGGCTTCGGGTGGTAGTTCGATCCGCCGTTCATACCGTTGCCAGTCGAAGGTTCCGCGCAGGTACGGTCCCGAGCCGATCGGCACCACGACGGAGCCATCGGAGTCGTACGCCTGTACCCTCAGCATGCTGAAGCCACCGGACAGGTCGGTTCCCTTGACCTGCGCGGTCACGGTGAACTCACGCGGTATTCCGGGCGGGATTGGCAGACGCTGGGTGAAGGCCAGCCGAGCATCCGCACCAGAGTCCGAGGTGATCGCCAGTGCGGCCCCGTCATCGGGACCGCCGTCTAGTTCGACGGTGGCGCTAGCCGATCCCGCCGGGTTCCAGGCATTCCAACCCGCAGGGAAGCCATCGGCACCGACGTCACTGAAGGTTGGGTTGGTCAGGAGGTCGTATTCGGACCCTGGTCCGTCGTCTACCTCTGGCGCGATCAATTCGATCGCGTTGCGTACCTCCTGATCCAGTGCCGTCAGGGCAGGGCCGAACGCGGAGTCATTGCTGTCGACTTCAAGGCGACCGGTCAACTGGTCGACCCATCGTTGCCGCAGTTGCTCGAATTCAGCCTCGTCCATATCCGGAGCGGCGAGCGCCGCTTCGTGGAATGCATGCGAGAACAGTGCCGCTAATCCCACGGCGCCGGCACCCTTCAGCGCTGTTCTGCGGGTGAGTTCCATGGATCCTCCTTGATCGTGAATGATTGTCTTAGGGGTGGGTCGACTACTGGGTTTCGTCCATGCGCCTCCTCGCCGGCATGTCAGTAGGGCCTCACATAGATTTCCTCGCGCGCGACCTCGTCGGTGTCCTGGGGCAGTACGAGGCGTGTGAGCATTTCCTCATCGCCGCCGGACCGGGCCCAGCGCAGCAACTCGCCACGCAACCGGTCCAACTCACCCTGGTAGCGGGATTCCACCGCGAGATTCGTCATCTCACCGGGGTCCGACTGCAGGTCGTGCAATTGCTCCCGGTACCTGCCCCAGCTGTACAGCACATACTTGTAACGATGCTCGACGACGGCCCGACCCCGGGTGGCGGGCGCGGTGACGGCGGGAAAACTCGTCTGCACGACCAAGCGTTCGCGGTCCAGGCGCTCACCGTCACACAGCACGGGGAGCAGGCTTCGCCCGGGGAGTCCGGCAGTTGCCCGGGCTTGGGCTGCTTGAGCCAGAGTCGGCAGCAGATCCAGGCACACCGACACGAGCGTGCCGCTGTCGACGCGCCCGGCGGGTACCCGCCCGGGCCAGCGAACCAGGAACGGCACCCGCACGATCTCTTCGAACAGCGCCGTCTTCTGGTTCCATGAATGGCTTCCGTCGCCGTCGCCGTGATCGCTGGTGAAGATCACCAGGGTGTCTCGTGCCCGGCCGGTTCGGTCGAGTATCTCCAGCAACTCACCCACACGGGCATCCACGCGCTCCACCAGACGGGCATAGGTGTACCGGTAGTGGCGCCAGTCCTCGGGGGTGTACCCGCCGGTGCCATAGACCTTGGCGTGCTCGTGCTGTTCGGTGCGAAGGGCTTCGGGCTCGAACGGCTGGTGGCCGAAGTTCGCGGGCAGGTTCGGTGTGTTCGCCAACTCCGTGGTCGGGGTGTCGCCGTAATACAACGGCTGGTTCCTGGCGTACTCACAGATCGTGTGTGGGTCGTCGAAGGAGGCCACCAGGAAGAACGGGCAGTTCGGGTCGCGGCCGCTGGTCAGGAACTGGTCCACCGCTGTGGTGAGCCCACGATCCCCGAAGTCCTTGATCGGCTCGAATCCGTCGCCGGCCTGCGCACTGGGACGCGTCGCATGCCACTTGCCGGCGTAGGCGCACTGGTATCCGCCCCCGCTCAGGAGGTGACCCAGTGAATCCGGCCCGAGAGCATCACCAGACGCATCATTGGATGTCAGCCCCAGGGTGTGCGGGTACTGGCCGGTGAGCAGGGAACTTCGGGCCGGGACGCACAGCGGGAAGGTGACGTAGGCACGATCCATCCGGGTGCCCTCGGCCGCCAACCGGTCCAGCGCCGGCGTGGAGATGTCCGGATTCCCGGTATTGCTCATCATGTGCGCTGCCATCTGGTCGGCCATGATGAGCAGAATGTTCGGTCGCTCGCCGGCCCCGACGCTGGCGGCTCCGGGCAGATCGTTCATCTCTCGCCCGCTACTTACCCATGCCCAGAGTCAGTCCCTCGGTGAGCCGCCGGCCCAACCAGAGGTAAATCAGCAGCACCGGAATGATCACCAGGACCAGGCCTGCGAACAGCCCGCCCCAGTCGGCGCCGCTGTAGGTCTGGCGTTGAACGAAGTTGATCAACGCGATCGGCAGCGTGTAGCGGTCCGTGGTTTGCAGCAGCACCAGGGCGAGCACCGTTTCGTTCCAGTTCGAGATCAACTGCAGGACGAAGGCGGTCAGCAGTCCGCCCCTGGCAAGCGGCAGCATGATGGTCCAGAAGGTTCGTACCGGAGTGCTTCCGTCCAGGGCGGCTGCCTCTTCCAACTCTCCGGGCAGTGAGCGGAAGAACGCGGTGAGCAGGAACACGGTGAAGGGCATGGAGACTCCCATGTACACCAGCGCCAAACCAAAGATGCTGTTGGTCAGGCCCACCCGGGCGAGCATCACGAACAACGGAACGATGATCACTTGGACCGGCACCCCGAGTCCGAGGATGAACAGCAGGGTCACCGAACGGGTGAGCCGGTTGTCCTGACGGGACAGGTAGTAGGCCGCCGGGGCTGCCAGGGCCACGATCGCCACCGACGCACTCAGGGTCAGCACCACGCTGTTGAACGCTGCGGTACCGAAGTTTCCGGCGTTCCATGCGGTGGCGAAGTTGTCGAAGGTCCAGTTCTCGGGCCAGCCCCAGGGGTTGCCGAAGATCTCGCGGGTATCGCGGAAACCTTGTAACGCCACCCAGGCGAGCATGGCGATGTTGAAGGCGACGAACAGCCAGGTGAAGCCCACGCCGATCGTGCGGAGCGGCCCGGTATCAGCCGCGCGGCTTCGTCCGGTCTTCCGCCTGCGAGAGGGAGCCTGTGTAGCAGTAGTCATGAGGACCTTCCCGTCTCAGAACTCGAGCGCTTCACGACGCGTGACGCGCCGTAGCAGGACGATGAGGACGGCCACGAGCAGCAGCGCCAGCATGGCTGAAGCGCTGGCCATGCCATAGGAGGGGATCGACTGGCCGGAGAACGCCATGATGTAGGTGTAGACGGCGGAGGTCCAGATCTCCTGAGGGGGCAGGCCCACTCCCGTGGTGCCACCGAAGATCCAGACGATCTCGAAGATTTTCACCGACGTGATCGTCCACAGCACGGCACAGACCGCGAACACATCCCAGGTCAGGGGGAGGATCACATAACGCAACCGCTGGAATGCGCTGGCACCAGCCAGTGCAGCATCTTCGAAGAAGTACTCCGGTATCCGATCCACGCCGGCCATGAGGATCGTGGTGTAGTAGCCCACGCTCGCCCACGCCAGGATCGCCATGACGAGTCCGAGGAGGTTGTCCCGCGCCAGCCACAGCGGGGGGTCGGAGACACCGATGGCGCGCAGGAAGCTGTTCACGAGCCCGTTGGGGTTGAAAGCGAACCCGGCCAGTGCGCCGAAGACCAGGGCATTGATCAGATGCGGGAAGAAGAGCACGTTCCTTGCGGTGCGCTTGCCTGCCATATCCCGTAGCACCAGCGTCAGAGCGAAGGCGACGACGAAGATCGCAGCGCCGACGATGAAGAGGATCAGCAAGGTGTTCGTGAATGACTGCAGGAAGAGGTCGTTTCGGACCAGCCGGGCGTAGTTGCGCAGGCCGACCCATTCCATCTCCCCGGCGCCGGCCCAGGTGTGCAGACTGATCCACGCTGCGGCGATGATCGGCACGACGAATAGGACGACGTAGAACAACAGGGCGGGCATCACGAACGGCACGAAAAGTTTGCGCCGTTGACGATCCAGGGGGGAGCGCTGGCTGGTCTTGGCGGACCGGCCGGCCGGGGCGTGCCCCGGCCCGGCCGGCCGCACGTCCTGCTCGCGCGCGAGCAGAGCACTCATCAGGCTTGGTCCTCCCAGTAGGAGATGGTGGCTTCCTTGGCCTCTTCGACGAACTCCTCGGCTGTGAGGTTGCCCAGCACCAGGTCGTCGTTGATGGCCCAGAAGACGGTGTCGTTGTAACCGGGGAAGGCCACGCCGTCGTTCTGCTGGTGGAATGAATCGGCGGTGGCGAGGCGCTCCATCACCGTGTCGAGCACGGGGTTGACGTCGACGTCCTGTCGGACTGGCAGCAGCCCAGCGCCCTCACCGAGCATCGTCTGGTACTCCTCCCGGAGGAAGAACGCAGCGAATTCCTGCGCAGCCTCAGCGTGGTCAGCCGTACTGGGAACAACGAAGCCGGTGAAGTCCACGCGGGCGCTGTCATGGGTGCCGGGAGGGAACGGGAAGGAGGAGTACTCGAACCCGTCGGCCGCGTACGGTTCTGTCTCTGCTGCGGCCCAGGAGCCCATGAACAGGAGCGCGGCGTTGCCCGAGGCCCACTGCTGCTGTTGCTCCGGGAACTGGCTGCCCTGGAAGCCGTCGATGAAGTAGTCACCATCCACCAGTTGCTGCACCTTCTGGGCGGCTTCGAGCACTGCTGGGTCGTCCCACGCGGCCCCGGTCTCGTCGGAGGCCAACTCGTACAGCGCCCCGGGCCCCAGTTCACGCAGCAGCAGCGTCTTGAACCAGTACACGTTGTAGCCCGGGATGTCACCGTCCAGAGCGATCGGCGTGTGCCCGTCGGCCTGCAGGTCGTCCAGCAGTGCGACGAACTCTTCCCAGGACTGGGGTGTGTTGTCCACCAGGTCCGGGTGAGTTGCCGCGTCGAACCAGATCGCGTCGGAGGTCAACTGGTAGGGCACCATCCAGTACTCACCGTCATCGAGCTCGATGTCGATGTACTCCAGGTACTGTGCCGGGACGATGTCGGCCAGCGTCTGGCCTTCGATGTCCGCGTTCCACGCAGTCGACAAGCCCTGTACTTGGCCGGCTGCGACGAGGCTTCCATAGGTGTTGACGTAGGACTGGTCGACGAGATCGGGCACCTCGTTGGTGTTCAATGCCGGGACGAGTCGTTGGACGTTGTCACGCCCTTGCCACTGCACGTTGACTTCGATACCGGTCTCGGCGGTGAAGTCTTCGATTGCCTGCGCCATGACTTCCTGCTGGACTTCGCCCTCGTTCCAGGCGGACCAGTAGGTGAACTCGGTGGCTTCGGCATTACCTTCGTCGGCGCTGGTCCCGGAGCATGCCGCCAACCCCAGAGCAACCGCCCCGAGAGCCCCGACTACTGCGCCGCGTCGGGAGTGAGAGTGCTGCATCATTGCACCTTTCGATAGAACTAACTGAGGTATCTATTCGCTGGTTCGGTTCTCACAATGCGGTGAGAGTTAGCGACTTGTCAAGAATGACTTAGGAAGGAGTGTAGATGCAATCTGGGGAGAGATGGGACGCCACAGTCGACCATGGGCTCTCGTTACCTGACTGTGACCATTGGTACCGGGGGCAGTCGGCAGCTCATCCGAGGGTGGGGCGTCATTGCCGCAAGTGGGTGCAAGCAGGCTTCAGGTCCGCTACTCTTCACCTAATGAATCCTAGATACATCCTTTCCGAGGGAATCAATCAAGGGAGAGTGGGACGGTGGTGGATGATGCTACGAGTGGACGGGAACTGAAGTTCCGCGCACTGGCCAAGGACCTCCGTCAGGAGATCTCGGAGGGAAGGTGGGAACCCGGAGCGAAGTTGCCGACGGAGAAGGAACTCATGGCTCAGCGGGAGTTGTCGCTGACCACTGTCCGACGGGCACTTGATGAACTCGCCGACGATGGTTTGATCGTGCGCAGGCAGGGTTCCGGCTCCTATGTGTCGACAGATCTTCGACGGGGCGCTGGGGCGATGCGCACGATCGGTGTCCTCGTCCCGAGCGCAACGGAGTACTACCCGCGCGTGCTCGCGGGTGTGGAGAGCGCGCTCTCCGGTGCTTCTGCCCGGATGGTGCTCGCGAGTTATCACTACGACGCCGTCGAGGAGGAGCGCGACATGGCGTCCCTTCTGGCCAGCGGCATCGATGGTCTGATCGCTGTGCCGGACCTGCTGTCCGCCCCGAATACGCAAGAGAAGATCGAGAGCCTGTTCGATCTGCCGGTGCCGGTGGTGATGCTGGAACGGCGCGATTTCGAGGCACGGATCTCAGACCGGTCGGAGTACGTGTGCACTGATCATGCCGGCGGGGCGTACGACGCGGTCCGGCATCTGCGCACACTTGGGCACGAGCAGATCGGGCTGGTGTGCCGGCACCCGAACCACACGGGCAATTGGGTGGTCCAGGGCTACAAGGACGCCGTACAGGACCTCGCTTTGCCAGCCCTTCCGATCGACACCGCGCCGGCCTCGGAGTGGTCCCTGGAGCGAGCCGAGGCAGCGTTGCACCTGCTTCGAAAGTCGAGGACCACGGCGGCGCTTGTGTTCGGAGACAGGGAAGCCGCATGGATTGAGGCCGCCGCCCGGCGTGCCGGCGTGCGGATCCCCGAGGACCTCGCCCTGGTCGCGTATGACGACGAGAGCGCCGCGTATGCAGACATTCCGTTGACCGCGGTCTCGCCACCAAAGCACGAGTTGGGTCGCCTCGCTGCTGAGACCCTCCTGCAGCGTGTACACGGCAATGACGAAAACGTCGTCCACCAGATCACCCTGCGGCCGCCGCTCGTCATCCGGGATTCGTGTGGTGCGTCCGATTTGACCCGGGCAATCAAGGAGGAAGTATGAAACTAGGGCTACTGGGGGCCGGCGCGGTCGGCGCGGTTCATGCCCAAGCTGCCGCAGAGTTGCCCACCGTCAACGTGGCCGCGGTGTGCTCTCGTTCAGTGTCTGAGGCCGAGGCCGTGGCCGAACCCCATGGTGCACGGGTTTACAGCGACTACCGCGAGATGTTCGACAGCGACCTCGACGCCGTGGTGATCAGCACGCCGCATTCGTTGCATACGCACATGGTCCTCGACGCGGCGGCGGCCGGGTTGCAGGTGCTGTTGGAGAAGCCCATGGCCACGACGGTCGCGGATTGTGACCTGATGATCGAGGCATGCGAGGCTGCTGGGGTTGCCCTTGCTGTGGGCCATATCCAGCACTTCCTGCCCGAGAAGGTCGCCGCGTACGATGCTGTGCGGTCCGGACGGATCGGAGTTCCGCGCCTGGTGCACGACCTACGCAGTACCGATTACCGTCCAGGAACGCGACCGGAGTGGTTCTTCGACCGGAAGATGGCGGGCGGGGGAGCGGTGATGAACATCGGCAGCCACTGCATCGACCGGAGCAGTTGGCTGGCCGGCGCACTGGTGGAGCGCGTCGAGGCGGCCAGCACCGTTTCGCGTTTCGGCGTCGGTGTGGAGACTGACGCCACCGCACTACTGACGATGGCGAACGGACTCCGAGCGTCGATCACCGTGACGTCCACCCCGCCTCGGCTGATGGATGAGGTCACCGTCGTCGGGGACGAAGGCACAATCGTGGCCGACTCCAGGCGGGGGACCGTGGTACGCGTCGGAGACACCGAGCACGTCTTGCATGAACGGTCGGAAGGGGACATCCCAACAGCGTTCCGGAACCAGCTCGCGTCGTTCGTCGAGTTTGTCGACCACGGTGCGCCCTTCCCCGTCAGTACAAGTCTGAGCCGCACGGTCGTGGCCGCCGTGCACGCGATCTACGAGTCGGCTGGCACCGGTCTGCCGGTGACCGTGGAGACCAGACAGCCGACTGGGGCTGCGTTGTGAGCGATGCGGCCGATCGCATGGACCCAGGCCGTGATGGGGTGAGAACGGCCGATGGCTAGTTGGGACACGGACCGGCCGAACGTCGTGATGATCGTGGCCGACGACCTCGGCCCGTGGGCTCTCGGGTGTGCGGGAAATCCCGAGATCCAGACGCCGAGCATCGACCGGATGGCATCGGAGGGGACTCGGTTCACGGAGTTCTATTGCGCCTCGCCCGTGTGTTCACCGGCGCGGGCTACGCTGCTGACCGGGCAGATGCCCTCGGCTCACGGTGTGCATGATTACCTCGACGCCCGGCATGTGGGAGCAGACGGTCACGACTTCCTCGGCGGTCAACGACTGTACACAGACGACCTGGCAAACGCGGGCTATCGCCTCGGCCTCGTGGGTAAATGGCACCTCGGCGCCAATGACAGGCCACGCCCCGGATTTGTCCGCTGGTTGGCTCATGGCGGTGGAGGCGGGCCGTACTACGGTGCTCCGCTGTACGACCAGAGTGGGCCCGTCGACGAACCAGGCTACGTCACCGATGTTCTGAGCGATGCTGCCTGTGATTTCCTTGAGCACGAGTCGCGGACGGAAGACCCGTTCTACCTCTCGCTGCACTACACGGCTCCGCATAGTCCGTGGAAGAACAACCATCCCGCGGAGTACACCGACCTGTACCGCGACTGCGCCTTCGACTCGCTGCCGCAGGAGGAGTTGCATCCCTGGGTGCCGATCGTCGACGGCGCCCCGATCGGCGGTGAGCCGGATACTCGCGCCGCGCTCGAGGGCTACTTCGCGGCGGTCACCGCGATGGACGCAGGAATCGGTCGGGTGCTGTCGCGCCTTGCCCACCTCGGGCTGGACGAGCACACGGTTGTGATCTTCACCAGCGACAACGGATTCAGTTGTGGTCAGCACGGGATCTGGGGCAAAGGGAACGCGACTTTCCCCCAGAACATGTATGACGAGTCAGTGAAGGTGCCTTTCATCATGCGCCAACCCGGCCGTATCCCAGCAGGCCAAGTTAGCGATGCCCTGGTGTCCGCCTATGACGTCGCGGCAACCTTGCGGGAGCTCTGCGGCATCGCACAACCGCACGGGTACGGGCCCGGTCGTTCCTTCGTCCCCGCCCTCATGGGGCAGCAGGAGCAGGATCGCCGTGAGCGCGTTGTGGTGTTCGATGAGTACGGGCCGGTTCGGATGATCCGCACCCGCACCCACAAATACGTCCATCGCTATCCCCATGGACCGCACGAACTCTATGACCTCATCGCCGATCCGGGGGAGCGGTCGAACATGATCGGTTCCCCCGGCGCTGATGCGTTGAGCGAGGGACTGCATGACCAATTGAACGCATGGTTTCAGGAGCACGCACGTGTTGACGTCGATGGTCGGACCTTGCCCGTGAGCGGCGCGGGGCAGGTGGACACGGTGGGACCCGGGCGGAGCCCGTTCCCTCTGGCGACGGCCTTCAACACTGTCCCGAGGTACTGATCGTGACGGTCAGGTTGGCTATCTCCGGACTTGGCGTCCCCGAGGCCGGGCTGTCGACATTCCTGGATCTGGTCGAGCGCTCAGGGGTTCAGGGAGTCGAGATCAGACACGACGCTGTCGGGCCCGCGGAGTACAGGGACGCCGGGATCCGCGATCGGTTGGGAGTGTTGGACTTCGTCGTCCTGGCTTCCAGAGTGAAGGTCGGTGCGGGGACGCGCGACGACTTCATCGACGATCTCAGTGCCGCCGTGGCGGATGCGAACCGGCTGGGGGCGACGCATGTGCGCGTCTTTCCCGGGGCCGGCAGGGGGGCGGATCGCACCGAGGATCGCGAGTTGGTCGCCCGGCTCGCGCAAGCCTCTCAGATCGGGCGTGACACGGGGGTGTACATCGCCTTGGAGACGCACGATTCCCACTGTGCTGCGTCCGACATCGCCAACCTCCTGGACGCGGCAGTTGACTCGGCTGCCGCTCGCGGCTCGCTCACGGCAGTGTGGGATGTACTGCACACCTGGCGGGTGGGGGAGAGTGCGGGTGAGTCGCTGGACCACCTGTCCGGATGGCTAACCGATGGCTGGATCCAAGTCAAGGATGCTGTGAGCAGGCGTGACCCGGCACCCGAACTACCTGGCGACGGCGCGGTCCCATTGATCGAGATCCTGACGACGATCCGAGAGCGCGGATACCCAGGTTGGGTGTCACTGGAGTGGGAGCGGGTGTGGTTCCCGGCCGTTGCACCGCTGGAGGTAGCGATCGAACATCTCCACTCGGTATTCCGTCAAGCCGGCGTGGATTGGACGGCGGGCTCTCAGAAGACTCGGACCGCAACGACCTGCGCGTAAGGGGACCCGTTGGTGGCCAGCACCTTCACCCGGATAGCCTCCACGTCCTGGGCGGAGCAGGCATGCACCCGGTGACGTCTCCGGTTGCCGCGCTCGACGACGCACGTGTACCAGGCTCCGTCGCAGTAGACCTCCAGGTCGTAATCGGCCACGATCTCTGGAATGACGCGGAACGGCCACCGGGAGTAGTGCAGGTTGTTGGCGTACTCATTCACGTCGTCGTTGAACAGCAGGTGGACTTCCTCGATTGACTGCGGCACGTCCCACCGCAGTTCGAGCCACTCCGGCTCGCTCGTCATCGGCGCCGAGGACCAGATCTGAGGGCCCGCGAACGGTCTGCTGTAGGCGGAGATGACCTGACTAGGCGCGTACGGTCCGCCGTCGTCGATCCGCAGCGCCAACGGGGTACGGTTCAACGCCTTGATGTCCCACTGAACGATCTCGTTCGGTGCGCGGTCATCCACATGAAGGTCGATGTCGCGGGTGGCGAGATCCGCGCGGCGGCGCATCGCGAGTTGACCGAACAGGTAGTCTGGATGGGTGTGCCAGGAGACGTCGTCGTTCGCGGATAGGACCAGGACCAGATTCTCCTCATCGTCCCGGGCCGAGGGGAGTTCGAGGGAGTGCCAACGACTCTCGGAGTCCTCGATGTCCACCGTGCCGGAGGAGAGCAGTTCCCGGGGCGTGTAGGTGAGCGGATCGGCTGTGGTGTGGAAGGCGTACTGCACAGAGGTTCGCTGCTTCGCACTCAAGCAGACACGGGCAACGCGTGCGGCGCTCGTCCGAGGGAAGAGCACGGCGGTATCAGCGTCGAGACGGACCGAGCCGTCGACGACACGTGCACCGTCCGGATCCAGTGACGAACTGGCTGTGACCAGGGCCCCTCGTCCTCTGTCGGCGGGATCAGTCCACGGCACACCGATGAGGGAGGCATCGTGTCGGATCAGCCGTTGTTGGAGGGTGGTCACGGACTCGCTGAGGTCAGTGGGGTCGATACCCTGCTCAGCGCACAGTGCGGCCGCAGTACCGGCGGCCTCACCCATGACGCCGCAGGTAGCCATCACCCGCATGGAGCCGAACGCAACGTGCGTGGCGCTCACGTTGCGGCCCGCCACTAACAGGTTCCTGATATTGCGGGAGTACAGCGCGCTGAACGGAATGTCGTACAGGCCGGGCGGGTAGATCTGCTGCGCCGCTCCGCGCGGTTCATAGACGCCCTTGGGTGGGTGCAGGTCAATGGACCAGCCGCCGAAGCCGATGGCGTCCGGCTTGCGGCGGTCCTGTTCGATATCCATTTGCGTCATGATCGTCTCGCCGAGGACCCGGCGGTACTCGCGTTTGCCTGGCACCGACCCGACCCATTCGAGGGTGAGATTCTCGGCGTCGAACTTCCCGGAGTTCTTGATGTAGTCCCAGATGCCATAGATGACACCCCAGAGTTCATCGCGGATCCGTTCGTTGTCGTGGACCACGTCGAGTTCGCCACCCCACTCGATCCACCAGTAGTCGGCACCGTTATCGCCGGTGCGGATCACCCGCGATTCCAGGATCGAGGTGGCCTGCACATCGATCGCGAACGACGGCGGAATGAACGGAACCGGCTCGGACTCCTCGCGGGTGTAGAACAACAGCGTGCTGCCGAGGGTCAGGTCGTCCTTCTCGGCAGGTGCCCAGGACTCGGAGTACTCGTGCTGACCCTCCCTGCCGAGCAAATGGTCGGCGCCGGCTGCCGCCGCGATCGAACCATCGCCGGTGCAGTCGATCACGAACCGCGCGTGCATGTGCAACTCGCGTTCGGATCCGAGCACATGGCCCCTCACAGACTCGATCCGCTGCCCATCCAGGTGCACATCGAGCACGTGTGTGTTCAGAAACAGGTCAATGTTCGGCTCGTTCTTGACCGCTTCGAGCAGCACAAGATCCCAGTACTGGGGGTTACCCAGCGGGTTGCGGTACTCGTTCTCGAGATAGAACTCGCCGACGATGCCGGTTTCGCGGGCATACCGCTGATGCCCGGTGGCGGTGGCCCCGCACACCCATACTCGGACTTCGCTGCTGGAGTTGCCACCCAGGACCGGACGGTTCTGCAGGAGTGCCACGCTCCGGCCGTTGCGTGCGGCGGCGATCGCCGCAGATGTGCCGGCCAGCCCGCCACCCACGACCACCACGTCGTGGTGATGCTGTTCGGTTCTCACGGGTCATCTCGTCTTTCGTGAGCTGTCTGCGTCATTAACCGACCTGTGAGAGGAGTGAGGCGGCCTGCTTCCGCAGGTCCGCTGCAGCCTGTGTGTCCAGGGTGTCGGACCGCTCCGGGTCATCCAGATGCCGGATGAACCGCTCCAGGGCCCCGATCGCCGGTCTCGACCTCCCACCGTCCAAGTGCTTCTCGGCCTGCTCCAGGGCATCGGCGAGTCGGTGGGCGATCGGTCCGGCTATCAGCCCGTCAGAAATGTAGGTGTCCAACGCCGTTCGGACTGTCTCGATGCTCGCTCCGGGTGTGAGCGAGAACTGCACACCAGTGCCGTGCTGGGTGGTGACGGTGATCGTGGTGTCACCATCGGTGGTGGTGTCCAGGTGCACATCGTCGCGGGTCTGTGCGAGTTCCCACGGCCCGCGAAGCACCACCGTGGTCTGCGTCTGCGGGCTCTCGTTGTAGCGCCACGGCCGTGAGTACGGGCTCAGATTGCCGACGTAGTTCCCGTCGCCGTCGTACTGCTCCTCATCAATTCCTTCATACAGGTGCAGGTCGGGGTCGGTGACGGAGAAGTCGATCGCACCGGACCCGGTGGGGCGGCTCAGTACCAGTCCTTGACGGCTGAGTGAGCGGACGACCGACTCGGCCACCAGGTCGGTATCCGGCTCGAACACGATGTGCGCACTCACCTGGGACTCCACATCGGTCACCACGTGAGCAATGGCATCACGCTGGTGGATTCGCACAGGTTCTTGCGGTCCGGCCATTGCTGCCGCGAAAGAAGCGGTGCGATCCGCTCCGGCCTGCACCAGGATCACATAGGCGTACTGGGAGTCCTGTGGGGCTGTGCCGTGATCGAGGTAACCCAGCGCCACCACCTGGGTGCCCTCACCGTTGCCGCTCCAGTCCGGTGCGGTCTGCTCAGCGGTTCGGTGGGTCAGCGCGGGACCTTCGACGACGACGTACCCGTTACCGGTGGGGTCGGTGATCCAGTCGTCGCCGGACTGCACATCGCGGGGGTTGCTCATCACCTCGGAAGAGACCTGGAACAGGGTGGTCCGGGTGGGGTTCGCGGAGTCGTTGTTCCGGATCCTGCTACCCAGTGCGATCACGCGATCACCAACCATGAGCGCGGAGATCCTGGCGGTGTGGCTGGGATCGAAGGCGGGATGTTCGATGAGCTCCATCCCGAACACGGTGGCGTGGTCTTCCAAGGCGCCGAAGCCGCCGAAACGCGATTCGCTCAGGGGCAGGGTCTCCCCACTGGCGCCCACGGTCGTTGCCAGTTCATCGAACGGCAGCGTCTTGGTCGTGGCACCGGGTATGAAGTTCCAGTCGTAACCGGGTTGGGCCCACCCGTTCTCGGTCAGGGAGACCCAGGAGTCACCGTCCACGTCGGCTTGGATCGAGATCTGCCCGTAGGTCTGGTAGCGCCCAAAGACGTTCTGCTGGTCATAGATCTCCGTGGCCCAGATGTAGTTGTTGTGCGTCTTGATGGTGACGAGCCACTCGTCCTGGCGGCTGAGGCCGGCAGCACCGTATGGGAACGCCCAGTAGCCGTTGGGCGCGGGGGCGGGCTGGATGCCGGCGGCTTCGAACTGGGCATCGAGGTTCCGTTGCCAGTTGCTGGCGTCGGGGGGAACCAGACGCCGGAACATCGCGGCTTGCTCCTCGTCCAACCCGGATTCGCCGTCCAGTCGGGTGCGAGCGGTCAGGCCGAAGGGATTGATGACGGGGCGGATGTGCCACGCACCGGTCTGGTGTCGTCCGCCCTGACTGACCGGGTAGTCGATGGTGTTGGCGATGAGTGCCTGGTGATGCAGTGCGTTGCGAAGCACCTTCTGCCCGGCCCCGCCGAGGGCGAAGGCGGTTCCGACGCAGTCGGTGATGACCACGGTGCTCCCCGAGAGTGCGTCGCGTCCGTAGATCGGGTACGGGCCGACGTGGTGGTACATCGAACCATCAGGCTTGAACCCGCCTTCGGTACCTGGGGCGTAACTGTAGGCGCGATCGATCCATGCTTTGAAGGCGCGCAGCCGCCCGACGCGCTCCGGCCAGGTCTCGGCGAAGAAGCAACTCGAGAGCAACCCTTCCATGAGCGTGTTGAGGACGTCGACCAGCCCCGAGCGGTGCTGGTTCTCGGTGAAGTCATCGGTGAGTCGGCCGGTTCCGGCGTACCAGGCCACACTGGTGCTCGTCCGCTCCCAGATCCCGCGCTCGCGCAGCAAGGGCTCCAGCATCAGCACCGAACTGGCCCAGGCCCGGTAGGCATAACCGATGTGGTGGATGGTGCCCTGGCCGGAGCCCGTGGCCCACCCTTGATCGTGCAGGTGGGTGAGCAGGCGCAGTACCAACTGTGCGGCCCGATCGGCAGCGGCCGTAGCACCCTGACGCGTGGCATGGTCCCAGGTCTGTGCGGCCGGGAGGCCGCACCGCTCCCACAGTCCGCGTAGCGCGACGACGTGGGTGAACTCCTGCACCGCTTGCCGGTACTGGGCCGGGAAGATGGCAATCTGGTTGTGATTGACCTTCGCCCCCACATTCGCCGGGCGTAGGTCATCACCTTCGGCGTACGGGTCGGCCAGTTCAGGCACGCCGAACTCGGTGAATCGGTCCTCCAGGCTGGCCAGGGCTGCGTCGTTGAATGAGGGGTTGGCGCGTTGCCGGGTCAGTAGTCTGTCACGGATCGTCTCGGCGTCGTCGATCTCAGCCTGGGTGACGTTGCCGGAGTCGAAGCCGGGGGAGTCCTGCTTGTGCCAGAAGTCGAGCAGACCCATCCAGTGGTAGTTGTTCGCCTCGGGGAACTCCGGTGCCAGGGTGGGCACCTGGAAGTCCGGGGTGGGACGGTCCGGGCGGATTGAGATGTTCGTGACCAGTTGATCGATCCAGAGTGTGCCGTGGTTGTCCGGAGCCACGACCGTGATGCGATCCATCCCAGGATGTGGCGTGCCGTCGGTGTCGTCGGAGTACCGGACCCAGCAGGTACGCCAGCCGTGGAAATTGAGGTGGAAGTCGAACCAGGCATCAACGGTGTCGCCGCGGCCGAACGTGAACCGCAGATAGTCATCGATGGGCGTCTCGTTGTAGATCCAGACCGAGAAGTAGTCGGTGACGCCCCCTGATGGCTCGGAATAACTGAGGTCACCTTCGATTCGAAGATGTGCACCAGGATCGAAGTCCCACTGAAGAGAGTGAATACCGATGTTCCCGTGAGCACCTGAGATGCTAATTTCACTGTCATCCTCGACGGAGAAGGTGTCCGGTATGACGTTCTCAAGCAGGTAGATCGGCTTGTCGAGTTCCGCGAGTTCGCGCTCGAGTTGAGCGGGACTGACGTCTGTTCGTACAGGTCCCAGGCCGAATGCAGGCCGAATGTTGCTCGGCAGGGCTGCTCCGGCCGTGGCGAGCGCGGCGCCCGCCAGGAAGTGCCGACGGCTCAACGGTGATTGTGACATTGATCGTGCTCCTTCATTGGATCGTCCTCCTATTGAAGAGAGGAGTAAGGATCTGGTCAAGGGAGCATTAAAGAGTGACTAAATGACATAGGCCGCGTCTATGTCGCGATCGCGCGATCCATCACACCGTGAGCAGGGTGTGTGACTCTGGCCGAATCAGCCCAGAACAGCCGCGGTCACGTAGGCTCCAAGCGCCGCAACCGTGAACGCCAGCGGGAGGGTGACCAGCCAGGCCAGGCCCAGGCCGCGGACCACCTTCCAACGGATACGGCGGTAGCTCTCGCGCAGCCCGGCGCCGAGGAGTCCGCCGATGATGGCCTGGGTCATGCTGACCGGTGCGCCCAGCGCGGCGCTGCCGAGTACGGCGCCGGCTGCGGCGAACTCCGCGGTGACGATGTGGGCGGGGCTGGTGTGCAGGATGCCGGTGCCCACCGATCGGGCGATGCGCGGCAATCCCAGCGCTGTGCCGATCGCGAAGGCCAGCCCCAGCGCCAGGTACCACCACCAGGACAGCCGTCCGTCCGGATGAGCCAGTCCTGCTGCCAGGAGCAGCACCAGGATCTTCTGTCCGTCGTTGGCCCCGTAGGCGATGCACTGGGCGGTGAACGCCACGAGGTGACCGCGGCGCATCACCGGCAGGTAGGCGCTGTCTCTGCGGGTGTTCAGTAGTGTCGACCCCGCCAGCGCCAGCCCCAGGCCCACGAACGGGGCCAGGGCGGCCACGATGAGCACCACCGTGAGCGCGGACCAGGCCACTGCGAGCCCGAGGCCCGCGCCGGCACCTGCGGTGGCACCGATCACGGCCAGGGTCAGACTCGTTGGCAGTCCGCGCCGGGTGAGCAGCCAGACCACCAGCACGGCACTGACGAACGCCACCAGGAGTGCCAGGGAGCCCGACTGGCCCGGGGGGACGATGGTGGAGGTGAGCGTGTGGGCCACGGGTGCGGCGGTGACCAGCGGAATCACCGCGGTGGCCAGGGTGAGGATTGCCAGCGCGGGCAGCAGCCTCAGGCCCGGCACTCGCAGGCCCGGTGCGAGCAGGGCGCCGCCGTCGTTGGTGCCGGTGATCAGTGCGAATGCCAGGCCGAGGCCGATCAGGAGTTCGGGGGCGATCAAAGCGCCTCAGTACCCCCGCTTCAACGCACCATCGGTCAGTGCATCGGCAGCCTCTCTGATTCGCACGCCTACCCAGTCCAGGCGCTTGATCAGCTCCCGGTGCTTGAGGGTGTCCAGGGAGTCGGGGGCGTCCACCACCGTACTGGCGAACTCCGTGCGGTACTGGCGACTCACAGCGCGTGCGGCCTTGCGCACCGCCAGGGATCGGTTCGGCACATCGCTTGGATTGGTCCACAGCGTGTCCACTGCTTCCTCCAGCAGGTCCAGCGCATCGGCGGCCTTGGAGACCATCGGGCGGAATGCCTCACGGTTGTCGATCCGGTACAGGTCTGCTTCCCGGACGAAGTCCTGCAGCGTGTCGAGGACCTCGTCGATCGCGCGGGAGACCCGGAACAGGTCCTCGCGGTCCAGTGGTGTCACCAGCGTGCTGGCCAGCCCGGTCACCAACGCCGCGCGTTCGGCGTCCCCACCCCGCTCCACCTCAGCGACCTCCTTGCGCGCCGTTTCGGTGGACAGGCCCTCGAGCATTCGCCGGGCGATGTCAGCGCCGTCGTGGGCGGCGCGGATCTGGCCGAGCATGGCCCGCCGGAGGGCATCGCTACCTCCGACGCGACGACGACGCGACTTGCGCCGGGTACTCGCGCCGGCGGTCCGTGCGCGCCATCGGGTGCGGGTCATGTGCTGGTGCCTCCGTGAAGTTCGGGACTATGCGGGGTCAGGTGCGGCGCGAGCGGGCGGCACGGGCTCGGTGGCCCGGCCGGAAAGACAGTGCGGGGCGCCGTTTGCCCTTGGGCGAGCGGGTGCGCACCGCCCCACATCCGGACGACGCAGTGCAGGCGCACTGTCTCGGACTGCTCGCTGCGCCCGAATGAGGGCCCCCAAGGCTACCAGCAGTCGGGACAGAAGATGAACAGGAGGTGAACGGCGGGTTAACGCAGGCCGGCTCGGTGCCTCGGTGCCTCGGTGCCTCGGTGAGGGCGGTCGTAGGGCTCCCGCGGAGGCGGGCGCCGCCGGTTCAGGAGCCGGGGTTTGGGACCCGGTCCGGCGGGCCATGTTCCGGCGTCGGCTCACGGGCTCGCCGACGGCGCCGCACGATAGCCTCTTCGGAGCCCTGCGTCGCCAGTCTTAGCCAACCGGTCTGGCGGCCTGGACAGCACGAGGAGGGGAGCAGGAATGGGTAGTGGCCTTGCGCTCGAGAGTTCGAGCGATGAGTGAAGAGGGGCCCCCGTTGAGTAGCAATCTGCAGAAATGGCGGATGCGGCGGCAGTTGTCGGTCTCAGCGCTGGCTCGCGCAGCCGAAATATCGAAATCGACCGTGTCCGAGTTGGAGCGAGGCTTGGGGAACCCGTCCCTGGACACGCTGTGGGCGATCGCGAAGACCCTGAACGTCCCGCTCGGTGCGCTCTTCACCGACTCTGGGACCAACGGTGACCTGGAAGTCCGGCGATACGCGGATGCGCCGGCGATGGAGTCCGATGACGTGGGACACGTCGCGAAGATCCTGAGCGGCTGGCGCGCCGACGGTGAGATCGAGATCGCGGTCGTGACTCTCGCTGATGGGGCTCGCCGCGACTCCCGTGGCAATGCCCCGGGAGTCGTTGAACGGGTGGTGTGCGTCCAGGGCACGGTTGCCGTGGGCACCGAGGAGAGTTCGGCGGAACTGGGGGTGGGGGACCTGATCCGGTTCCGTGCGGACCAACCCCATTTCTATGCAGCGATCGCGGGACCGG
The DNA here is from genome assembly GCF_049725055.1 of Pseudactinotalea sp. Z1739. The sequence goes on from NZ_JBMPQA010000006.1 coordinate 193,023, forward strand.
GCCGGCTGGTGGTCGTCCAGGAGTACGGGGACGTGACCTAGCACCACCCGGCGCTGAGGGCGGGTCTCACTTCGGGCCGGCGGCTGCGAGGCCACCGTCGACGATCAACTCCGTGGCCGTGATGCTGGAGGCGTCATCGGAGAGCAGGAAGGCGATGGTGCTCGCGATCTCCCGCGATTCACTGGGCCGCCCGATCGGGAGTGTGCGGGTCGCGACCTCGCGGATCTGCGCCTCGGATGACTGAGAGATCGCCAACGGGGTGATCACCGAACCCGGCAGCACCGAGTTGATCCGGATGCCCTCACGGGCGTACTCCAGGGCAGCGGACCGCACGATCGCCTGCGCCGCCGCCTTGGAGGAAGCGTAGATCGCGTCCTGGGCCACCGGCCGGACCCCGGCGACGGAACTGGTCACCACGATGGACGAACGGCCATCGCGGACTATCCGCCGGGTGGCGGACTGCAGCATCGTCAGCACACCAAGGGCATTGACGCCGTGGATCGTACGGAAGAGGCCAGGGTCGATGTCCTGCAGCGCGACCTTCCCCGGATGTGCTCCGGCCACAATCGCCACTCCATGAATCGGCCCAGCCCCGGCGGCGGCCTCGAAGAGTTCCTCCACTGAAGTCGGATCACCCTGGTCATAGGCATAGGAGTCGCGGGTCCCGATCTCCTCAGCCACGCGATCGGCGGCGTCGCCGTGCAGGTCGGCGACGGCCACGTGCGCCCCCTGCCCGGCGAGGAAGTGGGCAGTTGCCTCTCCGATCCCGGAGCCTGCGCCGCACACGAGGAAGCGGCGATCTGCAAGTCCATTCATGCGTGTTCTCCTTGGTGAAACAGACTGAATACGGGCGCTGCGCGCAGCAGGTTTCCGTCGCGGTCCGTGGAGGCGATGAACAGCGGCGCCATGAGTTCCGCCCACCGGTCCACCTGCTCCTGCACATGCTCGGACACCGGCGTCGGCATCCGATGGCGGTTGCGCTCGGTCACGGTGATGACCACGTCGCCCCAGCGGTAGATGTCATAGCGCAGGTATTCGGAGGCGCGAAGTTCCTCCTGGACCTCCGGCCAGACGTTCGCGTGCAGTTCGTCGTAGCGGTCGGCGCAACCGGGCTTGAGGATATAGAGGAAGCATTCAGACTCAGAGTCACCACTGCTCATTAGATCCTCATCTCATCGCGTCGACAAGAACCCGCACTATCGGGCCTCACGCGAGTGTATAACGTGATGGGGTGTGTATCCATGCGGGTGCGTAGCACTGGAACGCGCTATTCTGTACCCAGGCCGATGCGAGCATTCGTCGCAGGCGGAACGATAGGAGATCCACATGGCCACTGAACCAGTCCTTGCAGACAGCCATATCCACCTCTTCGAGAATGGTTTCATCGGACCGGACGGAGGCAGCCCATCCGGTGGCGATGAAGTCGCTGAATACGAGAAACTTCGCCAAGTCAACAATATCGACGCGGCGCTGGTGGTTGGCTATGAAGGGGAGAAGGCCTACCTTGGTAACAACGCCTACATCGGGCGGACCGCACGCCGCCACGCATGGATCAAGCCATTAGCATACCTGCATCATTCCGCCTCCCATCGGGAAGTGCAGGAGTGGCTGGACGAAGGGTTCTACGGAGTCAGCATCTACGCCGTCGAGGAAGGCGATGCAGAATCCCTTGCCGATTTGATCGCGAGAGTTGGTCCGGTGCTAAGTGAACGCCGTGCTGTCATCAGCCTCAACGTCTCTGCCGCGGTCTATTCCGCACTGCGCGTGGGGTTGGAAGGGCTAGCGGGTGCACCGGCTCTGATCAGCCACTTCGGACTCCCGGCCAAGGGAGCCGGCACCACCCGGGGAGGGCATCAGTCGTTGCGGAGCCTTGTCGCGATGCGTGAGAATCCGAGTGTCTTCGTCAAGGCGAGCGGATTCTACGCATTGGGCGGGGTACTCGGTGCCGACGAAGTGCTGACCACGGTGATGGAGGAGTTCGGACCAGAACGTGTGCTATGGGGATCCGATTACCCGGTGGTACTCAGTTCGGAATCCTTCAGGCAGTCCATCTCGCATCTTTCAAGCCTTCCGCAAAGCGCCCGTCCAGGCATTAGGGGAGATACGCTTCGTGACATACTCGCCCGTGTAGAGTTCCCTTGAGCAAACGCGCCGGCGAGCCCGCAAAGCTCTCCGTTGACGTGCTCTCGGCGCCGCCCGAGATTAGCAGTCGCGACGAACATTGCCGTTTCCAGATGACGATTAGTAATGGAGTGAAAAATGTCAGATAAAGTTCAGGTTCATCCTCGTGGCTACGGGGAGCCTAAAGCTGCACTGTCCCAGGGCATCCTTTCAGGAGGATTCCTCTTCGTCTCCGGTGCTGTTGCATTCCACCCGGAAACCGGTGAGATCGTCGGCGATGATGTCGCAACCCAGACGCGACAGGTGATGGAGAATATTCGAGCCGTCCTCAAAGAGGTCGATCTCGACCTCGATGACGTGGTTCAGTCCCGGGCGTACCTGACCCGGATTCAGGATGATTTCCCCGCGTTCGATTCGGTTTACCGGGAGTTCTTCTCCGAACCGCTGCCGGCGCGGAGCACCATCGGGGTGGAACTGGCGATCCCGGGCCTGCTCGTTGAGGTCGATGTGATGGCGAAGCTCAAGTCCTGACCACCCCGGGGCTCACCGCGGATCGTCGACATTCGCGCCGCAGATGACGATCAGCGGTGAGCTCCCGTCCGGCGGCACCCACACGCCTTCGAGCAGCGCCGCCAGGGCGCACGCACCGGCGTTCTCGACCACGAGACGGCAGGCGGTCCACAACCACTGACGTGCCCGGGTGATCGCGGCGTCGTCGACGAGCACCGACTGCACCCCGGCAGTCGAACAGATCGCCCACGGCACCTCACCAAGGGTGCGTGCCCCCAGCGAATCCTGGGCGATGGTGTCCACCTCGACGGGCACCGGCCGGCCCGCTGCCAGAGCCGAATGCAGCGTCGGGGCCCCTTGAGGTTCAACGCCCACCACGGCGACGCCAGCTGGTGCTGCCGTCGCGACCCCGGCGACCAGGCCACCCCCTCCGACCGCGAGCAGAACTGAATCTACGTTCGGATCTTGCTCGAGCGCTTCGGTCAGGATCGTGCCCGCCCCGGCCACCACATCCGGATCGTCGTAGGCGTGCAGGCGCAGCGCACCGGTTCGCTCGGCGTAGCCGTCCGCCCAGGCGTTGCTCTCGGCGTGGTCGGCGAGGTCATCGACCACGCGGGCGCCCAGGTCGCGGAGTCGATCGACTTTGCTGTGCGGGGAGTCATGGGGCACTGCCACAGTCGCCGGGACCTTCATCGCGGCGCCGGCGACGGCAGCCGCGATTCCGGCGTTCCCGCCCGAGGCGATCACCACCCCCCTCTCCGGGAGCACCCCCCGCTCCCGGGCCCGCAGCGCCATGTTAAGGATCCCGCGGGTCTTGAACGAGCCACCCACCTGGGTTTGTTCGAGTTTGAACTGCACCTGCCGGTCGCCCTGGGGTGTCGGCACGCTGAGCCGCAAGAGGGGCGTGCGGCGAACATAGGGATGTATCCGATGCGCGGCCTCGGCGACCGTTTCGGCCGCGACGATGCTCATGCTGCTCCCGGCGTCAGATCCGTGGTGAGGAGGTCATGGAGGACCTCCACTCCGCGGTGGAGTTGGTCCAGGTCCAGATACTCGTCCGGTGTGTGCGCCTGCTTGATCGATCCGGCCCCGAACACCATCGCGGGAATGCCCAGCCGGGCGATCTTGGAGGCATCCGAGCCGTACGGTACGCCGACCGCCGCCGCGGGCAGGTCGTGGCGGGAAAGGACGTCCTGGAACGTGTGCACCAGCGGGGCCCCAGAGTGCGGCAGGCCGGGATCGGCCAGCGCTGGCTCCTCCACCCGGACGCCGCTGAACCGACCCTCCAGATCCCGCTGCAACTCGGTCCAGACCGCGTGCGGGTCCTCGCCCGGAAGCGTGCGCCGGTCGTAACTGAGCGCCACCTGGCGGGGGATGATGTTGATGGCATCTCCGCCGTCGATCATCGTCAGGGTCAAGGACGCGGCTCCGACCTGCGGGTCGGTCAACTCGCGCAGGCGCACGTCCATTTCCCCTGCCACGTACGCGATCACCTCGGCAGCGACCGTGATCGGGTTCACCACGCCGTCGGGCATGGAACTGTGCCCGCCCGGCCCGTCGATCAGGATGCGGCCGCGCAGCACACCCTTGTGGGAGGTGACCAGGGCCAGTTCGGTGGGTTCACCCACGATGGCACCGAGAACCTTCTCGGGATCCAGGTGCGTGCACAGGTCCAGCACTCCCCGGAAGCGTTCCTCCTCATCCACGCATGCGGCCAGGACGATCGTGTGATGCGGCTGGTCGTCGTCGGCCACTCGCTCCAGCGCAGCCATGAACATCGCCAATTGTCCCTTGGCGTCACAAACTCCCCGGCCCGTCACCCGCCCTGCCGTCCGCTCCATCCGGAAGGGCTCCACGGTCATCCCTTGAACCTCGACGGTGTCGCTGTGGGTCTGCAGCAGGATCGTGCCCGGCAACTCCCCGGGGATGGTCACCACACCGTTGGACCGGCCCGGCAAGACTTCGTCCAGGCGGCCCTGCCATCGGTGCCCCTGCGCCCACCGGGCGAGGTGTTCGGCGATGCGGGTCTCACCGCCGTCGGCGGCGGTGTGGCGTGGATTCACGCTCGGGATGGAGATGAGTTCCGCCAGGATCTGTTCAGTCCGGTTCAACTCAGAACCCCTTCGTTCGCGGGTCGTAGCGGGCAGCGTGCGGGCACGGTGAGCACCCGGTGGGGGCGGCCTCGGGAGGCGGATGCGCCTCTTTGACACCCCCAGGGGCGTGTGCTTCACTATCCACTGTTCGGTCTGCCGAACGATACTACGTTCTAGCGAACGATACGACACTCGAATCTCAGTCACCGGGAAACCGGGGGCGAGCGACCAGCACTCAAGGGAGAGCATGTGACGGAACGCACCGCAATGCAAGCCCCGCCCCCGGCCGAGGACGGCTCCATGGGTGCTTCGCAGAACGACGACGCCGGCTGGAGCGCTACGGCTACAGGTGCGGGTGGACGCAGCGCACACCGACCGATGGTGGCGAACAACCTGCAGAAGTGGCGACTGCGCCGGGGCCTGTCCGTCTCCGCGCTGGCCCGCGCCGCCGAGGTGTCGAAGTCGACGATTTCCGAACTGGAACGCGGTGCGAGTAATCCCTCGTTGGACACCCTGTGGGCCATCGCCAAGAGCCTCAACGTCTCCCTGGGCGCGATGTTCGTCGACCCCGGCGGCGTCCAGGAGCCCGCGGTGCGCCGATACGCCGACGCCCCGGCGTTGACCGCCGAAGGGCAGGCCCACCAGGCCAAACTGCTGCTCGGGTGGCAGGCACGCGGTGAGATCGAAATAGCCTTCGTCTCCCTGGACCGCGGCGCTCGGCGGGATTCACCCGGGAACGCCCCGGGGGTGGTCGAGAGAGTCGTGTGCGTCCAGGGCGAAGTCGAGGTCGGGCTGACGGACAACTATTCGACACTTCGTGTGGGGGATCTGATCACCTTCCGTGCCGATCGGCCGCACTTCTATCACGCACCCCATGGGCCGGGTGAACTCGTGGTCGTCCAGCAGTATCCGGAGAGCGCATGAGGACGATCACGAGATAGCCCTGCCGCCCCTGAGCGGACCAGGACAACGCCGCCGGTCGTGCATCCGACTTTGCACATCACCCCCGCAGAACCAGCTCACCAGAACCAGCTCAGCAGAACCAGTTCATCAGAACCCACTCACCAGAAAGGTGTATCGATGAAGACACCACGGATCGCAAAGTCCATCGCCGTCCTCGCCGCGGGCTCGCTCCTGCTGTCCGCTTGCGCAGGAGCAACCGAGAGCCCCGTGCCCGAGGAACGCGATGACGACGAGACCAGCGCCGAAGGTGAGGACGAGACCGCCGCAGCGGACAGCGACGAGGAGATCCTCATCGGCGGCAGCATCTTCACGCTGCAGTACGCCTGGTTCCTCGGTGCCCAGGAGGGCATGGAGAACTGGGCCGAGGACAACCCGGACGCCAACATCCGGTTCCAGTTCGAGGACAGCAACCAGGACATCCAGCGCAACATCGAGAACCTGGAGAACCTGGCATCAGCGGGCGCGGACGGGATCGTGGTGTTCCCCACCGATTCCAAGGCGATCATTCCGACGATGGTCAACCTGCACAACACCCAGGACATCCAGTTCGTCGTCGGGGACTACCCGCAGCAGCCGGACAATCCTGAGGATGCCATCTGGGAGACCTTCGTCGGTCACGACATGGTCGCCCTGGGCGAGAGTTCCGGCCAGATCGCGGTCGACCACCTGCTCGAGCAGGGCATCGAGGATCCGACCCTGTTGTTCATCACCGTGCCCTCCTCCGGGGAGGTGACCGAGCAGCGGCTGGAAGGCTTCCGGTCCGTGGTCGAAGCCGAGTTCCCGGACGCGAACATCATCGTCGAGGGTGACACCGGCGCCGGTGACCGCAACTCCTCACACACCTTGATGGAGAACGTCCTGCAGCGGGAGGCTTCGATCGACGTGGTCTCCGGGCACAACGACGCCACGGTCCTGGGCGCCTACAACGCCGCCGTGGGTGCCGGCCGGGACGGAGACATGGGCTTCATCGGCATCGGCGGTGAGAAGGAGGTCTTCCAGCACATCCAGGACGGCAACGAGGCCTGGATCGGTGAAGTGGTGCAGGACCCGGTGGTGCTGGGCTACACCGCGATGGAAGCGCTCTGGCTCGCCATGAACGGCGAATCGCTGCCCGAGCAGTACGACCTGCCGGCGCCGGAAGGCATCACCCCGGCCAACATCGACGAGCACGACTGGCAGAACTGGACCTGGTTGGGCTGATCCGGACGGCCGCCGCGCGGAGCACCCGTGCGGCGGCCGCCGCCTGACCCGCGACTGGAAAGGACTGTGAACATGACTGTGTTGCTTCCCGAACCGAAGCTTGTGACCACCCAGGAGGGGCGCACGCTGCCCTTCGAGGCTCTCGAACTGGACGTCACCGCCGCCGGCGAGATGAGCCGGGAGGAGATGCAGGAGATCGCGCAGAGGCGGATGTGGAACGCCCCGTGGCTCTTGGCCGCCGATGCGGGCCGGACGCTGCCGGTACGCGTGGTTCCCTTCCGTGCTGAGGTCGAGGTGGAGAATCCGGATCTGTTCCGCAGTCAGGGCTACATCCTGGAGGTCCACTCCGACCACGCTGTGATCGAGTACGGGGACCGGCAGGGGTACGTCGCCGGCCTCACCTCGTTGAAGAACCTCATCCTCACCCAGCACCTGACCGGGCAGGCCGACGGGTACCAGCTCGACTGCACCAGGATCGTGGACTACCCGTCCATCCCGGTGCGGGCGGTGTCCCCGACGTTCAGCTGGTACGCCGGCTACGGGCGGATCGGGTTCGACATGCAGTTGTGGGGGTACGCCGAATGGGAGCAGTACCTGCAGCAGTGCATCGACCAGAAGATCAACCAGTTGAACATGGTGATGTACGGCTACTGGCCCTTCGAGTTCGAGCAGTACCCCGAAACCACGTTCAAGGACATCCCGGTCGAGATCTGGAACGCCGAGAACGACCGCTGGCTGAAGATCGACTACTCCCACCCGAACATCGAGGAGAACTTCCTCGCCGAATTCATCGAACTGGCGCACAAGTTCGGCGTCTCGATCTTCGCCTACGTCGGTCTGAACTCTTATAACGGCGGGTACACCATCGCCCACCCGGAGAAGCGGATGACTCCGCCGGCCGATTCGGGCTTCCTGAACGACTTCGACTCGGTCTGCCTGTCCGACCAGGAGAACATCGACTACATCCTGGCCTCCATGCGCAAGATCGCCGAACTGGGCTTCGACGGCTTCAGCCTGGAGGAAAGTGAGGAGGGGTTCTGGTTCTGTGAGTGCCCGGCCTGCACCCAGCGCTGGCACGCCAACGCCAAATCCGCCGGGGAGGCCAAGCACGCGGCGAACATGTGGCTGCTGAACCAGATCTACGACACCGTCCGCGCCGTGCGCAGCGACCTGGTGCTCGGCATCCGGGCCTTCCGCCAGCCGCCGCTGGTCAAGGACCCCGAGTGGCTCGAGGAGACGGTGGCCTCCATCCCCGATGACATCGTGCTGTTCTGGGCGCCGGCGCTGTACGTGCCGGACAGTGAATTCACCAAGTGGGTCGAGGCGTTCGGCAAGCACCGGATCTGGGGCCGGGACTCCGAATCCAACTCCATCACCTCCACGATGGGCCGGCTGTACCGGGTGTTCACCTCCAACATCATCCGGTACGAGGATGAGCCGAACGAGATGTCGATCGAACGGGACATCGAACAGCACATCGGCAGCGTCGAGCATGACGTGCACGGCATCAACGGGTTCATGTTCGAGTGGTACGGGCTGTTCATGCACCAGTTCGCCCACGGCAACTACGGCTGGGGTTCGACCATGCCCCAGGAGGAGTTCTTCGAGCGGGCCTGTGCCCTGCACTTCGGTCCCGACCTGGGTGCCCGGGTACTGCGCGTGCTGCGGTCGATCCTGACGATCCACGAGAGTCAGATCGAGTTGTACACCACCCCGTTCCCGTTCCAGGCGAACATCATCAACGACGGCGACCGTCCCCAGATCCAGCAGGCGATCGGCGATCATCCGCACCTGTTGGAGCAGATCCGGGACATCCAGGAGCAGGTGGCGGCCGAACCCGCGCTGCAGCACTACCTGCCGCACTTCACCAAGATCGAGAACGCGCACCGGCGCAACCGGGTCATCTACGACCTGGTCCTCAGCGCCCTGGACTACGAGCAGGAGACCGACCCCGCCCGCAAGGCCGACCTGCTCGATGAGGTGGCCCGGCACAACGAACGCGACTTCGCGATCGCCAAGGAGATGTTCTTCGACCTCAACCCGGTCTCCCAGACCGGGGTGCGCAGTTGCATGATGCCGTACCACGAGATGAAGCGCCTGATCCACAACATCAAGAACCCCGACGCACCCGATGAGGACATCATCGTCTCCGGTATCGAGGCCCTGGGCTGGTTGTGGCTGCAGGACGACGAGGCGCGGAACGCCCAGGTATGAGCGATTCCACGAACGTGCTGTTGGAAGTCCGCAACTGCACGGTGCGGTTCCCCGGCGTCGTAGCCGTCGACGACGTCAGTTTCCAGGTCCACGCGGGAGAGTGTCATGCCCTCGTGGGGGAGAACGGCGCCGGGAAATCCAGCCTCATCAAGGCGATCATCGGTGAGAACCGGATGGCCACAGGTGAAGTGTCCGTGCAGGGCGAGCCGATACCGGCCGGGGCGAGCATGCAGGAGATCCAGGACCGGGGCATCGCGGTGGTGCACCAGGAACTCCAGCTCGTGGAGGACCTGTCCGCCCTGGAGAACATCTTCCTGGGACAACTGGCCTCCACCGGCCCGTTCGTGCACCGTGCGGCGCTGCGCCGGCGCGGGGAGGAACTGATGAAGTTCCTCCAGATCGAGTTGGATCTGAACCGGCCGGTGCGCAGCCTGCGGACCTCGGACAAACAGGTCGTGCAACTGGCCCGCGCCCTGGCGCGCGATGCCCGGGTGGTCATCTTCGACGAACTGACCGCGGTGCTGCCCGAGCAGGAGACGAAGAACGTCTACCGGCTGGTGCGGCTGCTGAAGGAACGCGGCCTGGCCGTGGTCTACATCTCCCACCGGCTCGATGAAATCTTCGAACTGTGCGATCGCTACACCGTACTCACCGACGGTAAGCAGGTGGGCAGTGGACAGGTCGATGAGTTGACCAAGCCCGAACTCATCCAGATGATCGCCGGTCGGGAACTGACCAAGATCTACCCGACCATCGCCCCGCACCAGGACGACGTCCTGCTGGAGGTCCAGGGACTGTCCTCCCCGGTCTTCTCCGACGTCAACCTCACCCTGCGATGCGGGGAGGTGGTGGGCATCGCCGGCCTGGTGGGCGCCGGGAAGACCGAACTGCTGCAATCGATCTATGGCGCCATGAAGACCGACGGCGGCACGATCCGGGTGCGCGGTGAGCAGGTCCGGGTCAAGTCACCGATCGACGCGATCCGGGTGGGCATGGGGCTGGTGCCGGACGAGCGCAAGACCCTCGGCCTCAATATGCATACCGATGTGCGGCGCAACGCCACCATCGCCTCGCTGAAGAAATTCAAACGTGGCTTCTTCTTCATGGATGAGCGCAAAGAGCGTTCGGCCGCCTATGACACCCTCGAACGCCTGGGCACGCGGTACCGCTCCCTGTTCCAGGGCGTGCGCAAACTCTCCGGCGGCAACCAGCAGAAGGTCATCATCGGCCGGTGGCTGCTGGCCGATACCGACATCTTCCTGATGGATGAGCCCACCCGGGGGATCGATGTGGGATCGAAATCGGAAATCTACAACCTGATCGGCGAACTCACGGCGCGCGGGAAAGGCGTGCTGATGGTGTCACCGGAACTCGAGGAACTCCTGGGCGTATGTCACCGGATCTACGTGATGTACGAAGGGCGGATCGTCGACGAAGTCTCCGGCAGCAGGCTGAATCAGGACCAGATCTTGGAATCATTGATGGGAGCAAAGGTATGACGGCACCTACCACCGGAGATGCCATCGAAGGCGGCCTCTCCCTGAAGAACCGCCGCTACGGAATCGGCAGCAGCGGGTTCGTCAGCGACTGGATGATCTTCTTCCTGGTGCTCAGCGTGTTTCTGCTCTGCTCGATCTTCATCGACAGGTTCTTCGAACTCGGCAACATGATGAACATCATGCGCCAGATCTCCTTCCTGGCCATCGTGGGGCTCGGGCAGTTCTTCGTGATCGTGCTCGGCCATCTGGACCTGTCGGTGGGTTCAGCGATCGGGTTGTACTCGGTGCTGATGGCAGGGTTGGTCTCCCGTAACGATCTGCCGCTGCTCGTCGCGATCGCGCTGGTGCTCGTGCTGGCCGCGCTCGTCGGGCTGGTCAACGGGCTGGTCACGGTGGTGGGGAAGGTGCCGGCGTTCATCACCACGCTGGTGATGATGAACATCCTCATGGGCGTGGCCTTCCTCTACTCCCGCGGCCTGCCCATCTCCGGCCTGCCCTCCGGGTTCAACTTCCTAGGGATGGGCTACCTGTTCTCCGTGCCCGTCCCGATCTACCTGATGCTGCTGATCGGGGCGGCGTGTTACGTGTTCACGATGCACACCCAGATGGGGCGGAACTTCTACGCCGTGGGTGGCAACGCCGAAGCGAGCCGGTTGAGCGGTATCAATGTCCGCGCCATCACCCTGATCGGCTTCATGCTCTCCTCGGTCTTCGCAGCCGTCGGGGCGATCGGACTGACCTCCAGGACCATGGCCGGTACCGCGTCGCTGGGGGAGGCGCTGCTCTTCGACGTCATCACCGTCGTGGTGCTCGGCGGAACGTCCCTCTTCGGAGGGCGCGGTAACGTCGTCGGCGTCATCCTTGCCGCACTACTCATCGGGATCATCTCCAACGCGATGGTGCTGCTGGGGATCGACACCTACTTCCAGTGGATCGTCAAGGGCACGATCCTCATCATCATCGTGCTGATCGATGTGAACTCGAAACGAAGATGACGGCGTAGCCAGGGCGCTATCCCGGGCGGCGAACCTACGTGTCAGCACTCCCCTGTTACGTTAGGCGCAGGCCCCGGCGAGAAAGCAGAGCATGCGCGAATTCGAGCATCTGGTTGAGGCGGTGCGCCAGTTCGCCATCGACCGGGACTGGGACAGTTCCACACTGCGAAGAACCTGGCGATGGCGATCGCCGGCGAGGCTGGGGAGTTGGCCGCTGAACTGCAGTGGTCCGACGGCGCCACCAGTAACGAGCGGGTGCAGAGCGACCCTGAACTGCGGGAGCGGGTCGCCTATGAGATGGCGGACTTGCTCATCTACCTGGCCCGCTTGGCGGACGTCACCGGCATCGACGCCATCGACGCCGCCTTCGAGAAACTTGCCATCAACGAGCAGCGCTTTCCGAAGAAGTTGTAACGGCAGGCAACGCCAGGGCGGGTCCGGAGCCTCGGGCGCTGACCACCGACTCCAGCATCGCCTGGGTCTCTGGGTCGGTGGAGTGCAGGATCGTAGATCGCCAACGGTCCAGCATCTCGATAAGTTCCTGGTACAGAATCCCGGCTCTTCGTAGCCGCAGGTTCGCTGAATCTGAGATCTCCCTGCCTGGGCGAAGCACTAACTCTTTCATTTCGGTCACCCCACCTGGGGCGGTCATCAGTTCTGACGTCGGCTCACTCACCACTCAGCGCATACCCCGGCGCCAACGACTCCATCTGTCGCATCACTAACTTGATCGCCCCCGGCTGCTGATCCGGCGGATAGCGATGCTTCGCCAGCAGCCGCTTGATCGACGTCCGCATCTTGGCCCGCACGTCCTCACGCACAGTCCAGTCCGTCCGCACATCCCGCCGCATGACATCCACCAGCTCTCGCGCGATCTTCGCAAGCGTGTCCTGCCCCTGCTCCAGTACCGCGGACTCATTGGTCGCTACCGCGTCGTAGAACGCCAACTCGTCATCGGACAACGGCGGGTCGAACTGTTCGCCACGGTGCGGTTCGGCGGACAACTCCTGAGCGGTCTCGATCAACGCCGCGATGACCTCAGCGGAGGTGAGGTTCGCATTGACGTACTTGATCATCAACTCCTGCAACTGCTCGGAGAAAGCCTGCCGACGCACCACGTTGTTGCCCAACAGCGTCCGGCTTTCCTCCAACAACATGTTCCGCAGTGCCTCGATCGCCAGATGCTGGTTCGGCGCCTGTTGCATCTTGGCGACGAAGGCCGTGTCCAGGTCACTGAGCGCCGGCTTGTCCATCCCGGCAGCGCCGTAGATGTCAATGACCTCTTCGGACACGATCGAAGAAGCCACCAACGAGTTCAGCATCCGCTGCACTTCCTCGGGCACCGGCTCCCCGTTGGCCTGACGGTCCTCGGCGTCCCGTTTGGCCATCCATACGCGCACTTCCTCAAAGAACCGAGCGTCGTCGGCCACGGAAGCCAACTCATCCGTGTGTCCAGCGATCGCCCACACCCGGCCCAACTGCGCAGAAAGTTGCCGGTACCGACCCGCCAGTGATTCCTCATCACCGCGAACCTGGTTCCCCGGCGTGGACGGTGCGCGTAGCCAGTTCACGGTCGCCGCTACGGCATCCACATACGCCCGCGGCCCCGGCCGAGCCAGCCGTCCGCGCCAATCCACACCTACCAGCAGCCCGTCGAGCACCTCCACCAACTCCTTGGCCACCGCCACGGTCTCCGAGATGTCCCGCCCTTGCGGCCGTACCTTCCGGTCGGTGTCGGTGTACTCCTCCAGTGCCCGCGCCAGGTTGTCCACCACCGGGGCGTAGGCCACCAGCAGCCCGTCCTGCTTGCCCCGGAACGTGCGGTTCACTCGCGCCAGCGTCTGCATCAACAGCGCGCCCTTGAGCGGCCGGTCCAGATACAATGTGTGCAGCGGCGGCGCATCGAAGCCGGTGAGCATCATGTCCTTGACGATGACCAGTTCCAACTCATCATCGGGATCCCGCAGCCGGTTCTTAACCGCCTTGTTCTGCGAATCCCGCCGAACGTGCAAGGACACCGGCGGCTGATCGGTGGCGCTACCGGAGTACACCACCTTGATCCTCCCGGCGTGGTCCTCCTCGCTGTGCCACTCCGGCCGCAGCGCCACGATCGCCGCATACAGATCCGCGCAGATTTGCCGCGTTGCTCCCACGATCATCGCCTTACCCGGGGTGCGCGGATTCTCCTCGGTCCCCAGTGCTTCGAACATGGCCTCCCGGCGCCGCTCCCAGTGCGCCACCAGATCCGCCGCCAGCGTCTGAATCCGTGCCGGCGCGCCATAGAGCGCATTGATCACCGCGACGGTCTTCTCGATGCGGTCGCGTTCGGCGTCGTCCAGCCCCTCGGTGGCCTCGTCGGCAGCGCGGTCGATGTCCTCGGCCGAGAGTTCATCGGCCCGATCCACCTTGATCAGCCGGCTTTCGAAATGCACCGGCACCGTGGCCCCGTCCTCCACGGCGCGAGTCAGGTCGTAGATGTCGATGTAGTCACCGAACACCTCACGGGTGTTGCGATCAGCGAAAGACACCGGCGTGCCAGTGAACGCGATCAGCGTCGCTCGCGGGAGGGCGTTCTTCAGGTGCCAGGCGTACCCGTCCAGGTTGTCGTAGTGGGATCGGTGCGCCTCATCGACGATGACGATGATGTTGCGCCGGTCCGACAGCAACGGATGCACCGCGCCGGACTCGCGCTCGGCCTGGTTCAGCCCGAACTTCTGCAACGTGGTGAAGTAGGTGCCTCCGGTGATCCGGTTCTGCAGCTCGCTGCGCAACTCCTCCCGGCGACGCACTGCGACCGGCTTCTCCGGTAGCAGCATGGACCGGTTGAAGGTCTCATACAGTTGCCCGTCCAGTTCGGTGCGGTCGGTGATGACCACGATGGTCGGGTTGCGCAACTGGGGGATCCGCAGCACCTGGTTGGCATACAGTTCCATCTCCATCGACTTGCCCGACCCCTGGGTGTGCCACACCACCCCGGCCTTGCCGTCGGAGGCCACCGCCTGCAGCGTCTTGGCCACGGCCTTCCCGACGGCGAAGAACTGGTGCGGTTTCGCGACCCGCTTGATCAGCCCTTCCTCGGTGCTGTCGAAGGCGACGTAGCGGGTGAGGAACTCCAGGAACCGCTCCGGGGGGAACAGCCCATGCAGCACACGGTCCAACCCCGTGGAGGTGTCGTCAGAAGCGGACGACGGCGACGCTGCGGTCAGCGAGTCACCCTCCTCGGTCACATTCCAGGGGGAGTAGTGGTTCAGCGGGGTGAACGGAGTGCCGTACTGAGCGGTCACTCCATCGGAAATGATCGAGACGACGGCGAAGCGGAACGCGAGCGGGAACTCCCGCAGGTAGGTCTGCAGTTGGGCGTGAGCAGCGGCTGTATCAGCATGTGCGGCACCTGGACGCTTGAGTTCGACGATGCCCACGGGCATGCCGTTGAGGTAAAGCACGACGTCGAACCGGCGGGTCGTCTCGCCGCTGGTAATGGTGACCTGGCGAGCAGCGAGCCAGTCGTTGTGCGCAGGTTCAGCGCTGACCAGGCGGATGGTGGGGTTCTGCTCCACACCGTCGGAGTCGACGTAGGACATCCCGCGGAACCCGTCGGTGAGCATGGTGTGGATGCGCTGGTTCTCGGTGATCGCATCCTGTGACGTGGCCGAGCCTATGACGTCGAGGGCCTGGTCCAGGTAGACGCGCGGGACGTCCGGGTTGAGGCGGTGCAGCGCAGCGCGCAGCCGGGGACGGATGAGCAGTTCGTCCCAGGTGTGGCGCTCACCCTCTCCGTGCTCGGTGGTAGCGCCGGGGGCGATGGCGGTGCCAGCGACCGGCTTCCAACCGAGTTCGCCCAGGACGTCGACGGCGAGTTGCTCCAAGTCATCCTCCGAGAACCGCACGTTTACACCACCGCCTCGACCTGACGCTCGGCATCCTTCACGCGCAACTTGCCCGACATGAGTGCGGGAAGAAGTGCGTCGCGAGTGGCCGCGAGTGCACGATTCTCGATGTGACGGCTCACGATAAGTTCGAGTAGCGGTGAGCACTTCTGATCGAACTCGTGCGCAGCGTCCTTGCCCGGAAGAGTTGCAGCCGTGGATTGTAGGTCGCGTTTATTCATGTGGATAACCGTCGTGCCTGTCTTGTGGCTCTCAATATAACTCAAGGGTTCGCGAGCTGCTTCAAGTGTAAGTGCGTTTGAATGATCAGTTCGGAGTCGGCACATACGTTGATTGAGGATGGCATTCTCGCCGAGCCATATTGTCGGCGTGAACTCAGCGTCCATGCCAGCCACGATCTCGCCGGGCGTGATGATTGTTTCATCGCTCCGAGTTTCTGTCGTCCATGTCTGGGGAGTGTGGGTGCGAAGGTCCCGGATTCTCATGAGTGGTCGACCAATGCCTATATCGCTAAAGTTCTCGCCTTTAAACGCTGAACCATAAGTAACCTGGAAGTATTCTAAGAAGCGTCCGTGTCGGATGGGCGCCTGAGCAAGCGCACTCCGATACAGGGCCGAAATCAGGCTGCGTGATCGCGCAGTCAACTGGTGGTTGGCGGCGATCTTGTCGTCGAGGGCGCCCAGCACCTCCGCGATCGCCCGTTGCACGGCTAACGGTGGTAGCGCGATATTCAGTGATTCTAGAGTCGCTTTGGTTAGTGCTTTCCGAGTTCCTCCGGAACTAATCGCAATAAGGTGATCCTTGAAGGAGGGGTTTGTCAGGAACTTCTGCAGGTACCGGCTATCAAGTTCATCTGTGGGCCTGAGGATGGCCACGTGTTGACTCACCCGAGCGGGTAGGGCCTTTAGATCGACTAATGAAGTCCTAGCAATTGAGTCGCCCGTAATGTTTATAAGGACGTCCCCTGGACTCACTGCTACGGATGATAGGGCCGCCGCTGAGTCATCATCGATGTAGGCCACGTCCTCAAGGCGCATTTTGTGGTCGTGTACGTTCTGCGAACGGATGAATGTCGTGCCGGATGGACGGTACACCGTACTGCCGCCACGGGGCGTGGCTCCAGAGCCGATCTTTGAGGTGAGTTCTCCGAGTTTGCGTGTCGCCCAGGCCATTATCTGACCCTGCCCAACTGCTCGCGTACGACCTGTTCCAACCGCGACGACTCTTCGAACTGCTCGAGCAACTCCGTCGTCAGACGATCGATCTTCTCCTCCAGCGGCTCGCCGTCGTCCTCCACCTCAGGGACGCCGACGTACCGGCCCGGGGTGAGTGTGTAGTCCGCTTCCTTGATCTCGCCCAAGGTGGCCGAGTAAGCAAAGCCCGGCACGTCCTCATAGGTGAGGCCCGCCGTCGTCGCTGATTCGGTGCCCCGCCAGGCGTGGAAGGTGTCGGCGATCTGGGCGATGTCTTCCTCGCGCAGTTCGCGTTCGGCGCGGTCGATCATGTGGCCCAAGTTCCGGGCGTCGATGAACAGCACCTCGCCGGTCCGGTCGGTTGCACCACCAGGGCCGGCGGTCTTGTCTCTAGCGAAGAACCACAGGCAGACCGGGATGCCGGTGGAGCGGAACAACTGGGTCGGCAGCGCGACCATGCAGGAGACCAGGTCCGCCTCGACGATCTGGGCGCGGATCTTGCCCTCCCCGCCGGAGTTCGAGGACATCGACCCGTTGGCCATCACCACACCCGCAGACCCGCGGGGGCTGAGTTTGGACAGGATGTGCTGGATCCAGCCGTAGTTGGCGTTGTTGGCCGGTGGCACGCCGTAGACCCAGCGGGAGTCCTCCTCCGAACGGGCCCAGTCCTTGATGTTGAACGGGGGATTGGCCAGCACGTAGTCCATCTCGATGTCCGGGTGCTGGTCGCGGGCGAAGGTGTCCCCCCACTTGGGACCGAGGTTGGCGTTGAGGCCGTGGATAGCGAGGTTCATCTTCGCCATGCGCCAGGTGCGGTCATTCAACTCCTGGCCGTAGACGGAGATCGCGGTGCGGTCGGTGTCGTGGCGCTGCAGGAACTTCTCGGTCTGCACGAACATGCCGCCCGATCCGCAGCACGGGTCATAAACCCGACCGGAGTAGGGCTCGAGTACCTCCACCAGCACGCGCACCACATCCGGGGGCGTGTAGAACTCCCCGCCACGCTTGCCCTCGGCGGCCGCGAACTTGCCGAGGAAGTACTCATACACCTCGCCCAGAATGTCCCGGGCCTTGGTGGCCCCGTGGCCGGTGAACCGGGCGGTGTTGAACAGGTCGATCAATTCACCCAAGCGGCGTTGGTCCACGTTGTCGCGGTTATAGATCCGCGGCAGGGTGCCGCGCAGGCTGGGGTTGGCGCCCATGATGAGTTCCATGGCGTCATCGACCAGTTCGCCGATAGAGCGAGCCAGTTCGGCGCCGGAAGCGGGTAGACCCTTGGCGTTGGTGGCCAAGTAGTCCCAGCGCGCCGTGGCCGGGATCCAGAACACTCCGTGGCCGGTGTACTCATCGATGTCATCGGTGAAGGTGTCGATCTGGTCCTCAGGGATGGCTTGATCGAGCAGTTCGGCGCTGATCTGCTCACGACGTTCGGTAAAGGCATCCGAGACATACTTGAGGAACACCAGCCCCAGCACCACGTCCTTGTACTGCGAGGCATCCATGGAGGAGCGGAGTTTGTCCGCGGCCTTCCACAGGGTGTCCTTGAGTTCCTTCATCGAACTCGGTCCCTTGACCGAATTGGCTGCCGAGGCTTCGGCGGCCTTGCGCTTGGGTGGCACGTCCTAGTGTCCTTCCGGTGGGGCTGTCGTGGGGGTGTCGAACTGCAGAACCCGGGCGGCGATGCCGTCGAGCAAGTCGTCCCGGAGTTCCTTCAGTGCGGCAATGCGGGCATGAGCGTGTCTGTGTGCATTGTCCACTGCGGCCATCGCCTCGCGCAGCGCCTTGCGTTGGGATTCCGGAACCGGGCGCAGTGTCACTGACCGCCAAGCCCGACCGCCGGTGGCTCCGTGACGGTTGAGCGCGCGGGCGAGTAGGTGTGGGTCGAGTGTTTCTGTTGGCCGCAGGATGCGCGCGGGGTAGGTGACGAGGGCGCTGCCCTCATGGTCGACGGCGGCACGGAGCCCGCCGGTGGTGGTGAGGATGACGTCACCAGGTTCGCTCAAGTGCGCGGCGGGGTAGTCCTCGGCCAGGGTGAGCAGGTCGATGTGAACCTGAGCAGGGGCCAGGCTGCCGTCCATTATCTGGTCCGCGCCCAGCACGGGGACACCGGCTTCGTCGGTGGGTTCGCCGCTGAGGCGGTGGCCGGGGATCAGTTCCAGATCACCTCGGTCCAGCCAGTGCTCGATGGTCTCGTGCGTACTGGGCCGCCGCGTGGTCGGCGCGCTTGCGTGAAAGACGCGAACAGCGGGCGCGAGCGGCTGGGCTGGTTCGCTATCGAGGCGCTCGGCCAGGGTCATCAGGCGCGCCGCGGTGTGGGAGCCGGATGTCGCCGGCCGTGGGGGAGCGGTGGTGGGGCCGGGGATCAGTGGGCCGTGGGCTGCGATGACGGAGCGTGCCGCGACCCGGCGGGAGTAGTGGAACGCGTGGGAACGTACGGTCTGCTCATCGCCCATCGCAGCCAGCGTGTCGTTGACGACGTCAATGCACAACGCTGGGGTGAGGCCGCGGTCGGTAAGGTCGCAGACGGTGGTCCAGCGCCGCTCGGCGGGCACGCCGGGGTGCGTGGCCCCCAGTACCCACACCGCCATGGCTCGGTTGTGGCGCCGCGGGACGCTACCGGCGGGCAACCGGATGATGGAGCGAACCCGGTCCAGCCGGAGCAGATGCGCGCGCAGGTTGTCCGCCTCCCGGTCGGCCAGTTCGTCAATCAGTACCTGGGCCGGGCCGACGATCACGGCACGCTGACCGGCGTGCATTTCCAAGGCGATGTCATCGATCTGTCGCAACAGGTGCAGCGCGGAGCCTCGCGGGTCGTCCTCGTGATCGACCTGGGTCAGCACCACGGCGGACGGTGCCGCGCCGAGTTCTCCGGACAGTCGCCGTCGTCCCCACCCGCCCGACAGCAATCGCCGGAGGGTGTTCCGTCCGACGGCGGTGGTCACCTCGGGAGTGTGTGCGACCGCTGGGATGTGCTCAGGCAGGCGCTCGCGGACCGCCGCCAACAGGTCACCCGCCTGCGGGAACGGATCGGCGAAGTGCATCTCGCCGTCGTCTCCCTCATGCAGCGCAATTGCCAGATCGGCCAGCAACCTCAGTGCCGGACGGGAGAGCACGTCCGGGAGGTTCGGTGCGCGCCGTCGTGCTTCCTGCAGCGACTGCTCCAGAGCGTTGGCCGCCGAGTAGGACGCATCGGCAACCTGCTCGGCGTGGGAGACCAGTTCGGGGTTCTGGTGGGCGGCCTCGACTTCGCGGTAACAGAACTCGTCATGGGGATCGACGTCGTCGGCGAGGTCGAGGAGTTCCGTGGGGACGGTCTCGGTCAGGGAGGCGCCGGTGAGCGTGGTCAGGGTGAGGAGGGCGGCGACCGCCGCGTCGAAGTCGGCGCTCAGGTGCGCGGGGCCCGGACGGACGTGGGCGGCGAGGTCCTCCTGGGCACTGGCGTTGTTGCCCAGGCCGGTACGGGTGAGCCATGCGGCGATCTCCGTAGCGTCGAACTGCAGTTCCGGGTGGCCGGGGTTGACCGGCGCGGGGAACGGGTCCGGGCCTTGGGCCTTGCGCCGCCGCCAGATCGTCACCACCGGCCGGCGGACCTTGGCCAGCCGAGCGATGCCGGACATCGACAACAGAGCAGCCGGTGGCTGAGGCTCCTCCGCGCCTGGTGCGGGGCTGGGTGCCATGGCGGTCTCCTGTCGGTCGATGGGCGATGACTTCACCGTAGCGATGGATGCAGACACCGGGCGCTATCCAGGCGATAAGGGGGCTTATCGCCATGGTGTTGGAAATGCGAGTGAACGTCGCTCTACGTTCCTGGAGACCAGCGGAGGGCAGATCAGTTCTCCCGTTAACAGGAGGTTCTCGATGATGTATATCCGTAAGGTTCGCCTGGAAGATCCGGGCACCCTTAACCGTCACATCACCGCGGTGCAGTTCTCGTTCGCCACCACCGGCACTTTGCGCACCGCGACCCTGGCGGAAACCGTCGCCGGGATCTTGGCCGGCCAGCAGTACCGCAGCCACAACGACGCAACGGGTGCGCAGGCGCCGGTGGTCGTGGCTACCTCGGTGAACGGGCTGCGCTACATCACCACCGTTGCCGACGGGCGGGAGTCCAACAACCTGCTCGAACTTCCCCGGTTCTGATCGCGATGGATACCGAATCGCGGCGAGAAGGGCCCGCTGCTGGGCAGGGCTACTCGGTTGAGGCGATTCTGGCTGCCGAGCAGGAAAGGGGAAAGCGCCGTCGGTGGCGTTTGATCGGTCTGCTCGGAATCGCGGTGGTGGTACTCGTCTTGGCGGGTACCGCCTACTGGCAGAGCCGGCCCCCGGCGCCTACTGCGCTGGAAGCCGCCTACGAGCGCTGTGGGTTTGAAGAAGACCTCGGCGCGCAACTGGCCGATGAGGGCCGCACCCTGCTCCTGCAGACCGCCGGGGAGGAGAACTCCCTCGGCATGGATTACCTCGAAGTGCTGTGTGCCTTCACTGCCCTGGACGTGCCGACCCGCGTTACCACCCAGATCGCCGCAACGCGGGCTCTTGACGGACGCGTGAGTGACTCCTGGGACGTCTACACCGCCACCTGGACCTATCACCCGAACTCGGGTCTGAACCTGATGATCACGATCGATTGAAAGGACAAGAACGATGACGAATGACCCTTACCAGGATTACTCCTACTCCCCGGACCCACAGTTCGATGAGAGTCCGACTGCCGATGGCGCCTCGGGGGTAGGGACCGATGCTCCAGCGCCGCCTCGCAAGGGACGCTTGCGCCGCTGGCTGACGCCCGTGATCGTGGGTGTGCTTGCGTTCACTATCGGCGTTGCTGCGGGCGCCGGAGGGGACACAGAGGAGATCACGCCGACGGGGGATCTCGATGCCGAGATCGAGGCCGCAGTGGCAGATGTCGAGGCCGAGCGGGACGCGCTTGTCACGGAACTGGAGGAGACGGAGGCCGATCGTGACAGTGTGGCCGCCGACCTCGAGTCCGTAGCCGCGGAGCGGGACGAAATCGCGGGCGAGATCACCGCTGCCAGGACCGAGCGTGACGAGGCGCTGGAGCGCGTGGAAGCCATGGAGGCGGAGAGCCAAGAAGCGCAGGCTGCCGCGGAGGCCGAGGCTGAGGCCGCCGCCGAAGCGGCGGAGCCGAGCGACTCATTCGGGAACGGCACCTGGCGGGTCGGCGAGGACATTGAGCCGGGCACCTACCGCACCGACGGCGGTAGCGGATGCTATTGGGAGCGGCTCTCCGGATTCTCCGGTGAGTTCAGCGACATCATCTCCAACGACTTCACGTCGGGCCCTTCGACGGTCACGATCCAGGGGAGTGATGCTGGATTCAGCAGCCAGGGGTGTGGGACGTGGGAGTTTATGGGGTGATGACTCCGATTGGTGACCGATAACGGTGGGAGGCCCGTTTGCGGCGATCAGGCGGGCGGGCCTTCAAGGGCGGCGGGTTGATCGCGTCTGGTGTGCAGCACACGCACGACGATCAGTTCCGCTTCTCCAGCACGGGTGTAGAAGACGCCGTACGGGAACCGGCGCATCCGAGTTCGCCGCAGCACGGTGACACCCTCAACCGGAGGAGCGCCGTCGGGAAACACGGCGAGACGGTCGATCACAGCGTCGAAATCATCCAAGAAGCGCTCGCCCAGCGCCGAGTCGATCGCCGCGTAGTAGCGACGGGCCGTTACGAGGTCGCTCTCGGCGTCCCTGGTGATGTGAACCTTCACCTGTGCTGACGAAGGTCGTTGCGAACCTCCGACCACTCACGCACTGATTGCGGGTCGGCTTGGATCGCATCAAGGGCCGCGAGGAGTTGGGCACGTTCGGCCTCGGTCGGCCGGTAAGTCGGTTCGCCGAAGTGGGTACGAAGAGCCTCTTGGACGACCTCCGAGCGGCTTCGATGCTCGATTGCCCGGGCGCGCTCGACGAGTTCATAGAGTTCTTCAGGGAGAGTGATCGCCACCTTACGGACTGCCATGGTTCCTCCTCAGTATGAGTTCATCATACTGCGGCGTACGCACCTCGCAGGGTTCATGCGCCGCCGGCGGGCTGGTCACGACTGCCTGGGGCCCAAAGCGCCTGGCGCCCTCCAACTCGTCGGGCCTCGTGCTACACGACATCAGGGCTACCCTGACGTGAGTGGTGACTTGACGATCACGGTCGACGACGAGACGCTCAAGCGCGCCCGTATCCGTGCTCTCGAGCGCGGGGAGTCCGTGAACGCTTACCCTGCTGACCAACTGCGCAAGTACGCCCAGGACGATGAGGACGATCGCCAACAACGCACGGTGACTCGGCTTCTGGAACTGTCGAAGTCGATGAGCGGGTCGTCTGGGGGCCGTGGATGGTCTCGAGAGGACCTCTACGACGGTCGGCGCATCTCGTGGGGCATTCCTGGACACGACTCGCTTATCCCTTCGACGAATCTGATCCGGACCGCCAACAACGCGCCTGGCGCGCTCTGGCGACGCCGCGGGGGAGTGAAGACTTCCCTGAGGGGGCGACGTTGCGCGGAGTGCGCATTGTGAACCCACTTCGCGGGTAACTCATCCCTCAGGGGTCAGGCCTTAGCGCTTCTGCTTCATCATCCAAGGTGTGCAGTTCACCGAGGGGAACACCTAGTGCGCGGTCGACGATCTCGAGCGCGAGGAGGCTTCGGTCCGCCAAGGTCTGCAAGGTCCGGTTGCGCACACAGGCACCATCGTCAACAAGACAACGAGCACGATCACCAACACCACACCCGGCGGAGTTTTCCAGAACCCGGGCTGCGTGGCGTGCGGACTCTCCAGCAGTACCCGGCGCTCGACCCCTGAGGGGATGCCGGACGCCCACACTGAACGTGCCCAGCGATCGATCCGCCGCTCCCCAGGTGCCATCAGCGAACTCCCTACATTCTCAGCGCCAGTCAGCAGCCTCAAGGGGTGCAGTCATCTATCCGAGAGGACACCGGGTGGGAGCCTGCATACGGCGCGAAGCGTGGGACGTTGACTTCACTCTCGCCACGGCCCTGAGTGTGCGCAAGGTATACGCAGAATTCTCATACACGTATACTCAGTGCGTGGTGACCACGATCAAACTCAGCAAGCAGACTCGCGACCGGGTCAATGACGTCGGTGCACGAACCGGTCAGACTGCCGAGCAAGTCGTGCGCCGGGCGTTGGAGGAGTACGAGCGGGCCCTCTTCTGGGCTGACTATGGGGCAGCGGCGGCCGCGGAACGGGTCGATCCGGAAGTGGCAGCCGACCAGGCCGAGGAGAACGCGCTGTGGGATGCGGCGACCGCGCGCGATGGATCCCGGCGTGGCTGAAACCCCTCTTCGTCACGATGTGTGGCTGGTAGACCTCGGCGACCCGATCGGCCGCGAGGCTGCCTACCATCGGCCCGCCCTCGTCGTCTCCGATGATCCCGCCAACCGCTATGGGCTGGTGACGCTCTGCCCGATCACCCGGTCGAGACGGGGCTACCCCACGCGCGTGGAGATCATTCCGGGCTCATCGGGCCTGGATGAGACCAGTTACGTGCAGGCAGAGCAGCCGCGTACCCTCAGCACGGCTCGGATGGTGCATCGTTTGGGCCGTGCTGACATCGCGGTGATGTCTGAGGTGGAGCGGGTTCTCCGGTTGCTGCTGCGGCTCTGAGCGGCCGCTCCTGACCTGCTCCTTAACGCCGTCAGGGACCGGTTCCATGCTTGTGTACGGAGTCTGGGTGCGGCGAGCCGCGCGCGATGGTCGTCGTCCCTGTCGACCTCACGCTTCGTGAAGGCACTGGACGTGTATACCAGCGTCATCACGCGTCGGCTACGACCTCCTCCAGCCTCACCTCGGGCGGCTCCCGCCGTAGGCCCCTCGTCATGATGAGGAGCCACGCGAACCCGAGGACGAGCCAGATCACCCCGATCGTCAGCGCGTTGACGTCGAGATTGACCAGTAGCCACGTGATCACCCCAAGGCCGAGCAGTGGCTGGAGCGTCCAACTGAGGACGTTCCGGTGCTTCTCGTGGCGTTGCCGCATGAATAGAACGATCACGGAGATGTTGACGAAGGCGAAGGCGGTGAAGGCGCCGAAGTTGATGAAGGACGTGGAGGTGGTCACATCGAGGAACACCGCGACGAGACCGACGGCGCCGGTGAGCGCGAGGTTGAACACCGGCGTCCGGAACCGGGGGGAGACGTAGCCGAAGATCTTGCGCGGGAGCACCCCGTCGCGACCCATCGCGAACAGCAGTCGGGAGCCGGCCGCTTGAATGGGTATGCCGGCGGTGAACTGCGCCACGATGACGGTTGCGAGGAACACCGCCCCGAACAGGTCACCGCCGATCGTCCGGGCGATATCCAGAGCAGCGCTGTCCGGGTCGGGGTATGTCGCTCCGGCGCTGACCAGTTGGACCACGAAAGCCACGGCGACGAACACGGCACCGGCGATCGCGGCGGTCAAGATGATGGCACGGGGCACAGTTCGTTTCGGGTCCACCGCTTCTTCGGAGAATGTGCTGACGGCGTCGAAACCGATGAAGCTGTACGCCGCCAGCGCCGCTCCGGCTACCAGCGGCGTCAGACCCACATCCGCGTTCCAGAACGGTTCAGTGGTGACGGCCAGATCAGGATCAGCAAAGACCCGGCGCAGCGATAGCCCGACGAAGAATAGAAGCACCAGAACCTGGAAACTGATGAGCGCCAGGTTCACCCGGGTCGCGACCTTGATGCCGATGACGTTGAGAATCGTGGTGAGCAGGATGAAGCCGAGCAGGAACACCCAACCGGGAACGCCGGGGAATTCGGCGGTCAGGTAGGCGGTGCCGATCAACCAGACGACCATGGGCAGGAAGAAATAGTCCAACAGGATCGCCCACCCCACCATGAATCCTGTGCGGGGCCCGATCGCGCGGCGTGCGTAGGTATAGGCGGAACCCGATACCGGGAACTCTCTGGCAAGTTTCGCGTAACTGATCGCGGTGAAGATCATCGCGATGGTCGTCAACGCGTAGCTGCCGGCGAGCATGCCCCCGCTGACCTCCGAGAACGCGCCGAATGTGGTCAGAACGATGAAAGGCGTGATGTAGGCAAGACCGAAAAGGACCATCGGCCACAGAGTCACGGTCCGTTCGAGTTTGGGCGTGGTCACTTTGCTCTCCTAATCTCGTGAAGAGTGCGGCCGCCAGCGCTGTGCGCTGATCGATCCGTTATAGAGAGGTAGTGGGATCTCGGCGTCGTCCGTGCGGACTTGATCCCACATGCGGTTGAGGCCGGCAGTGCCGTACCTGCGGACCCGTGCGACGGCGCCGAGGTCGAGGACGTCGGTCAGGAAGGCCGGTGCTTCACTCGGTGCCTGGGAGCGGACGATCCCCTCGGGGTCGACGATGATGCTTCGACCGGTTCCATGGGGAGCGGAGGCGTTCACGCTCAGCACGAACGTCTGGTTCTGGATCGCGGTAGCGCGGGCCAGGATCAGTTCTTGTTCACGGTCGGACGTGCTCGTTTGTGCCGGGCACAAGATGACGTCTGACCCCATCCAGGCCAGGTGGCGAGCCACCTCCGGAAACCAGATGTCGTAGCAGATGCTCAACCCGATGCGTCCCACATCCGGGATGTCTCCCACAGCCATCGTGGACCCGGAGGTGAATGGTTCGAACGGGCGCCACGGGAATATCTTTCGGTAGGAGCAGACCACCTCACCCGCAGGACTCAGCAGGATGGCGGTGTTGTACACCTCACCGGACGGCCCGCTTTCGATAATCGTCCCCGGGAACAGCCACACAGCGTTCGCCCGGGCGATCGCGGCTAGTTCCCGCACCCGGGGACCCTCGAGCGGTTCTGCCAGTTCGGCGTACAGGGCGGCGCGCTCTTACGGATCCCCCGAGACTTCACACGTGTGATATTCGGGATATAGCAGAAGCCTGGTCTCGGGAAAGTCCTTGAGAAGTTCGGAAACCTCATCGCCGAGTTCGCTGGTGGCCGTGGCGGGGTTTCGTGCGGGAACTTGGGCGACGAGAATCGGTAACCATCGATTCACCTCATCACCTCCGAATACTCGCAGGCTGCGATGAGCCGGAGCATACTCCTGCGCCCGGACTTCTCGATGGATTTCAGAACATGAATTCCGAGGCAGATTGGGCCCCGACTTTGGATACGCCCGATCACCCCTACACCACGGCTCAACATGCCGGTGCAGCCCGGTGTTGCTACCGTCCCATTCATGATTGGCTTCCTGATTTTCCTGCTCGTGCTGTGGCTCGTGGTGTCGGTGATCGGCGCGATCATCGAGGGCCTGCTGTGGCTCACCCTCATCGGCATCATCTTGTTCGTGGGAACCGGAGTGTTCCTCTGGCTGCGGGCCAAGGCCAGGGGCAGCAGCGGTACGACGACGACCCGCTGACTCCTCGCAGTCCGCGGCCTCCAGACGCTCCCGGGACAACTCGATCGCGCACAGGGGCACCCGGTGGGTGTCGATGAGGTCCTGGCGCCAGGCCACCACATCCTCCGGGCGCAGCGCGGAACCGGCGGCAGCCACCGCGGTCGCCTCGCACGGCAGAAGTCCGTCGAACCGCAGTACTTCTGAGAATCCCTACATTGCTCCATGGCTGCGGGGACGTGGCCACACGATTCGCGGTGACTTGTGCGCCCTTCATGAGAAGGCTCCACCGCGGCCCAGCGCCGCGGCTGGACTGTCGCAGGCCGTCACCCGGGGGGCGAGGTGCCCACTCGTGCTCGGAAACAGTCGGCTCTATGCTGCGGCGGGAGACCCTTCGACTAGGGGAGCCCCGATGGCTGCTAGTGGCGGCACCAAGGCGATGGTCACCGCGCTTGTCGCCAACCTGGGCATTGCGGTGACGAAAGTTTCTTGCTTGGATCCTCACCGGTTCCAGTTCGATGCTCGCCGAGGGTGTCCACTCGGTGGCCGACTCCAGCAATCAGGCGTTACTGCTCATCGGTGGGCGTCGCGCCCAGCGGCAGCCCTCCCCGACGCACCAGTTCGGTTACGGCCGAGTGCGGTACGTGTACGCCTTCGTCGTTTCGATCGTGCTGTTCACCCTCGGTGGCTGCTTCGCGCTGTATGAGGCCTGGCACAAGTGGTCCGATCCACACGGCACCGACGCGTGGCACTGGGTGCCCCCGCTCGTCTTGGGCCTGGCCATCGTCATGGAGGCCTTCGCGCTGCGCACCGCCGTCAAGGAAGCCAACCAGGTACGCGGCCGGCTGCCGTGGCTGCGCTACATCCGCAAGACCCGTCCCCCAGAGCTTCCGGTGATCCTCCTGGAGGACACCGGCGCGCTCGTCGGTCTGGTTTTCGCGATGGCTGGAGTCGGGCTGACCCTCCTCACCGGGGACGGCCGCTGGGACGCCGCCGGAACCGCGGCGATCGGGGTCCTGCTGGTGATCATCGCCGTCTTCCTCGCGATCGAGATGGCCTCCATGCTCATCGGGGAGTCAGCGGTCCCGGAACATCACCGCGCGATCGAGAAAGCGCTGGTTGGCGACGGGGTCGATTCGGTCATCCACATGCGTACCTTGGACCTGGGCCCCGACCAGATCCTCGTCGCCGCCAAGATCGCGGTCACCCGCACCGACACCGCCGCACAGATCGCCGGCGCGATCGACGCCGCCGAGGAGCGTGCCCGGGCGGCTGCGCCCCTGAAGATGTCGATCTACCTCGAACCCGACCTACGCTGAATCCGCTGCATGGGACCCCTGCCCCTAGTTACTCGACCAAGTCCCTGGCCGGCAAGTGCATGATGCTTGTGTGTTTCAGTCGCCACCCATCTGGAATTCGTAGGCCTGTCGGACCAGACCCATGACGTAGGTGAAGTCTGAGTCTTCGTACAGGCTGACTTCCGTGGGTCCGTTGCCCCAACGGCCCTTGCCGCTTACATCCTTAGCCAGTTTCCTTTCGTCGTTGAGCGCCTCGAGCGGGATGTTCAGGCTTAGCCGCAGACGTGCCTTCTGTGGCACGACATCAACGAAGTTGGTCTCCGCCTTGAACGCGACGTACAACTTCAGGAAGTGGCGGGTCACGCCCGAGTCCAGGGCGAGGGTCTCCTCGGTGAAACGTTCGAAGAGTTCACGGCGGCGCGGGGGCAATAGGTGTGGGTGGTCTTCGATCGTGAACGGGCAGTCGCTGCTAGTCACCCGGAAGTCCTGGATGACTTCATCATCAAGGTGTGGTCGGGCCCAAAGGGCGATGGCATCGCTCGCCAGCCGCTCGCCCCGCTTTTCGATTTCCTTGGCGGTTCAGCTCTCCAACTGGCCAAGACCTGCATTCAACTGCAGCGGGCTGTCACGGAACCCGCCCTTCATGTCGCGCTTTGTTGTGAACGGGTGGTCGGAGTACTCAGAGTTGTATCCGGTCAAGGTCAGGTTGCCTAAGGTGTGCAGGTACTTGCGCTGCAGGTCTTGCCAATCGTCGCCTAGTGCCTGACGCCACAGGGGTGAGAGGTTCTCGTTCTGCGGGAGGATGTGCTCGATCGTGTACTCCTCCACTGCGACTCGTTCCTTGCGCCCGTGGTTTTCCAACTTCCGGAACAGATAGGAGCGCCGCCGAAAGTTGTACAGGTCGGTTGTAGTCAGCGAGGTGCGGAACTCCTCGTCGGTGGGAAAGGCCCGGTAACTGCGCAGGCTGAGGAAGTGGGCTTTGACGCTGTCGACGTAGCGGTCCTTGCGCACTGCTGAGGCAAAGCCCGCGAAAGTCTTATTCAGTGAGTTGGTGGGTATGCGGCACACGGCCCTACGGAAGACGTAGGAGGTCACCATCTGAACGATTTCGTGCAGTTCATCTGTGTCGATGATGCCTAGTTCGTAGTCGGTGTAGGCCACTAGCAAGAAGGGATAGACCACGTCGGCGCGGATCTGGTCCAGGTCGCGGAAGGCCGGCTTGAGTTTGGGGTCCTGCTCCTTACCCAGGGCCATCGCGCAGAACCGGTGGGCGTACTCTCGCAGGTCGACCACGAGCGACTCGATAGGTTCGCCGGTCTGCGTGTGGGTGGCTGCGTAATCCTTGAAGGCCTCATAGATGTCGTCCAGCTTTGGGATATCTCCGGTTTTGACCGTCAAGTAATGGCGGACGAACTCATCGAACTTGCTATCGCTTGCCCCCACGAACTCAAGTTCCATCGGGCGCCAGTGAGCCGTGTAGATCATGCTCTGCTGCTTGGTGGGCAGGTCCATGAGCACGTAGTTGCGGATCAGGTCTGCCTGAGAGAGTTTCCGCCCGGTGGAGTTCATCGCCTCAAAGACAAGTTGGGGGTTGTCCACGCCCCTCTCAAGTTTGACGTCGACCACGATCAACTTGTCCAGCCCACGGCATACCTGGGCTAGGTCGAGGCGGGGGTCGGCAAACTTCGTTTGGAAGTACTTGTAGTTGTCCATGACGCGGGTGACCAGACCGTCCGCAGGCTTGACGCCCTGAAGGATCGCCCTCAGTGCGTCTCTGTCGCTCTGGGACAGGATCAACTTGAACTGCCGGTCCCCGTCCTCATCGTCGTTGAGCAGGTATCGGTTGCGGATCTTACGCGGGGAGAATCCGTCGTGCGGCTCCTGTTGGTCCGGTGGTAACTGAGATAGCCGCTCGACCAGAGCCGCGAGGATGAGGGTAACGGTGGTGATGCGCTGCTGACCGTCGATGATCAGGTCGGGCTCAGTCGAGGTGTTGGTCGCCTGATCCCGTGCGACGTAAACGATAGATCCGGTGAAGTGCGACCCGAGTTCAGGGTCTGACCCCGCCCGCAGGATGTCCGACCACAGTTGGTCGCACTCTGGCTCCAGCCACGAGTAAAGCCGCTGATATATCGGCACGATGAACTGAGTGCTCTTCTTTAGAAGGGTTAGTAGGTGCGAGTCCACTGCCTTCAAGCCAGGCTCCTTCATCAACCGTTGTGGAGCGGCCCTGCCGCGATGTCGTGCCGAGGGGCCGATCTCCGACGGGTTGGCCACGGCTCCGTTCAGGATAACCGGTCGACTACTCACCCTTCTCTAGACGGAGAGCTGTAGGCTGCTCACCAGCGTCGCGTGCTGGTGGCAGGCAGTGTCAGGCATGGAGGCGTGGGACACGAAGGAGTACGACGATGATCACGTCATGCCCTTCGTCCTCACGTGACTGAGGGCGAGAAGACCAGGCTGGTGGCCTGGAGTCGAGAGTTGCGTGCCGTGCATGAGCGGTTGCGTGAGGCGCTGCGAGTCACGCGCGAGGCGGTGGACGCCGGAGGCGACGGCGATTCGGCGACGCGTGACCTGTTGCTGTTCTGCCACGGGTTCTGCACCGCGTTGGCCGGGCACCACGAGGGTGAGGACCGGGAGTTGTTTCCCGCGATCGCGGCAGCGCATCCCGAACTGCGGCCGACCCTGCAACGCCTGGAGCAGGACCACTCGATGATCGCCCACCTGCTCTCGGGGTTGCAGGAAGCGGTGTCGAGAGCGGCCTCCCCGGTCGAGTTGGATCGTCACCTCGAGGGGATCGCGGCGATCATGGAGAGCCACTTCCGCTATGAGGAGCGCCAACTCCTCCACCTGCTGGAGACCCTCGCACTGGACGCAGACCCACGCCGGACCCTCGGACCGCTGTAGTTCCGCCGACCGGCGAA
This sequence comes from Pseudactinotalea sp. Z1739, assembly GCF_049725055.1. The sequence continues at coordinate 224,270 of NZ_JBMPQA010000006.1, forward strand.
CTCCGCGTCACGTTCGATCCGGACGCGTGTTGCAGTGATATCATTGCAACATGGCCGCGATCACCATCCGTCAACTGCCCGAGGAAGCCAAACAGCGACTTCGGATGCGGGCGGCTGCCCACGGTCGCTCGATGGAGGCGGAGGCTCGGGGGATCCTCCTGGCTGCACTGGAATCCACCGGGAAAGCCGACCTGAACTGGGTCGAGCAGTTGGTCGCCGTCGGGTATGAGGTTGGCGGCGTGGATCTGCCCGTACCTGAGGACGAACCGGCGACGGCGGCCGACCTGCGGTCGTGATCATCCTCGACACCAACGTCGTCTCCGAACTCATGCGGGGGTCTGGTGCTTCTCCAGCAGTGCTGAACTGGGTGCGCGGTCTGGCCGAGCAACCCGTGACCACGGTGGTCACGCGCGCCGAGATCCTCGCTGGCGTCGCGCTGCTGCCCGCCGGACAGCGGCGCGACCGGCTTGAGTCGGTGGCGACGGCCGCATTCGACACCCTCGGCGCCTGTTTGCCGTTAGTGCCCGGGTGCGCGGCGCAGTACGCCGACATCGTGGCGACCAGACGCAGCATCGGGCGCCCGATCGGGGCGATGGATGCACTCATCGCAGCCATCGCACGCTTCAGCGGAAGCGCCCTGGCGACCCGGGACACCGAGGACTTCGAGCACCTCGGGCTGGACCTGGTCGACCCCTATCGCGGCGATCATGGAGATCCACTTCCGTTATGAGGAGCCCCAACCTCCACCTGCCGGACACGCTCGCACTGGACGCAGACCCACGCCGGGTGCTGGGGCCACTGTAACTTTCGCCGACCGCCGACCGCCGACCGCCGACCGCTAACCGCCGACCGCCGACCGCCGACCGCTAACCGCCGACCGCCAACCGCCGACCGCAGACCGCAGACCGCCGACCGGCGAATCGGAGGGTCGTTCAGACGTCGTCAGATGAGGTCAAGCACGCTCATCGCCTGGGCCCGAAGGTCCTCCGCGGCTTGTTCGGTGAGGGTGTCGGGACGCTTCGGATTGTCCAGGTGCCGCACGAACCGCTCCATGGCGACCCTCGCCGGGTTGGTGCGGTCGCCCTCCAGGTGCTGTTCAGCCTGGCGCAGGGCGTTCTCCAGCTGGTTCGCGATCGGACCAGCGACATCGCCGGCGTCGACGTACTCCTGCAACGCGGTGGCGAGGTCAACGACCGCGTCCACGGCGTCCCGTTCCTCTGGTTCCACGGTGCCGTCAGCGCCGATCGCCAATGACACCTCGTCGTCGTAGATCCGCCGTTCGGTGCCGAGTACGTCGAGGTCGTCATCGAGCAGCGGGAAGGAGTACACCGGTGTCATGGTCATCGTCGCCCCGCCGTCAGCGGCGCGTTCGATGTTGATCTCCAGGTGGCCGTAGTGCTTGCCGCCGTCGACCAGCGTCTCCCCGTCCCAGATCTCGGCTTCGAACTGGTCCGCGGACCACACCCGGTAGGGGTTGTATTCCAGGATCGGTTCGGACAGCAGATTGCCGTTGGCCCTGCGCTCGCCGCGCAGGCCGTCCCCGGCCACGCCGACGTCGTAGTAGTTGACGGCATTGCCGTCACCGTTGAGGTCGACCAGTGAGCGCTCGAACATCTCCGAGTGCCCTGACAACACGGCCGCCACCCCGTACTGCTCGAACATCTCCGCGTAGATGCGCATCGGGGTCCCGCCCTGACCCGAGGTGTCCTCGTGGTTCATCGGAAGCCCGTGCTCCCCGGAGGAGAAGGGCGCGTGGTGGAACTGCACCACGATGATCTGCCCCTGCTCGCGGGCGTCCGCCAACTGATCCTCGGCCCAGTTCCACTGAACGCTGCCCTCGTTGTAGGGCGAGAGGTTGTCACCGCCGGCAGCAACGTATTCCGTACTGGTGTAACTCGACTGGGTGTCCGGGCCGGGACCGTCGTACTCGGTGCCGGAGAGCTTGTCCTCTTCGGCGTAATTGTCGGGGTGATCGTCCGGGATGCCCTTGGTGGAGTCCAGTGTGATCACGGTGAGCGGACCATAGTCGAGACGGTGGTAGTTGCCCTGGTGCTCGGGCGTGCCGTTCGGGAACGGGGTGAAATAGGAGTGGAAGGAGTCCCGGCCGTTCATCACCGCCTCGATCTCATACCCACCATCGGAGGCTCCGAACGGTTCCCAGTTGCCCAGCGCAGTGACCACCGGCCGGCTGGAGGCCGGGTTGCCGACCTCTCCGGCCAGGTACCGGAACCACTCGTCCCAGGCGGGCTGGAAACCGCCCCCCTGGACCAGGTCACCGGCGAACAGCATCAAGTCCGGGTCGCGCTCGGTGACGATCTCCATGTTGTAGGCGAAGCCCTGATCCTCGGTCAGGGCGTACTGCAGGATCTCCTCACCCTGTTGTTCCGTGGTGCCGAAGCGTTCGGCCCACAGGCTGTCGGTGACCGAGGGGCGATCGCTTCCCTCGGCGATGGCACCCGGGACCCACTCGCGATGGGAGGTGCGGCCCGCCGGATCGGTCTCGGAGTCCGCCATCGCGACGAGCCTGATGTTCTCCCAGTCATCGGATGTGGGCGCGGTCGTGAAGGTGTTCGTGATCTCCGAGGTCCCTTGGCGCACCGTGTAGGTGTAGGTGGTGTCCGGCTCCAAGTCGCTCAGTTGGACCTGATGGCGGTAGTTGCGGCCCTCGCGGAACCAGTCACCCCACTCGGGGTGATCGATGGCCTGCTGCCGGTTGTTGTCCGTCCAGTCCAGTGCCTCCTGAACCTCCGGGTCCGACTCGATGGGGTCCTGGCCCTCCAGCTGCACCTCGCCCGGCTCGTCATCCCAGGACATCCAGGTGATGAGCATCCCGTCGGTGGCCGGGTTCTGCAGGTATGGCTGAACACGGAAGTCCTCGTCATCGGCGACCGCGGGCGATGCGGTGAAGCCGGCCAGTGCCAGGGCAGCGGCAGCGGCGACGCTACTGGTGCGGGTCAGACGCGAGCGAGAGCGAGCCATGATCGAACCACATCCTCGGTGTATGGGGGTTGGGACCGGCCGCGGACGCCACCGCCGAGGCGCCGGAAACTCGCGTCGTCAGACCCGACGGGTCTCGAGGAGATTTCAGCAACGGCTTCAGTGACATCACGGACGGAGCGCTCCTTTGCTTCGCCCGACAAACTAGCGAGGGTAATTCACCACCGTCAACCAACCCTATGAGGAAACTTCGTGACGAGATGAGGAGGTTCGCCCGGACGGTTCACGCGTCGCGAGCGCGCCGGGAGGCGCGCTTGGTCCGCGTGGTGGGCGTCGCCGTCGTCGGGTCCTCCGGCCAGGGATGCTTCGGATAGCGGCCACGCAGTTCCGCGCGCACCTGCGGGTAGCCGGAGGCCCAGAACGTGGCCAGATCGGCGGTGACGGCGGCCGGTCGGGAAGCCGGCGAGAGCAGTTCCAACACCAGCGGCACCCGGCCCCCGGCCAGCCGCGGCGCCTGGTCCCACCCGAACACCTCCTGTATCCGTACCGGCAGCACCGGGCGCTGCGGGTCGGTGTAGTCCACCGCGATCTTCGACCCGCTGGGCACCTCGATGCGTTCGGGTGCGAGGCGGTCCAACTCACCGGCCTGGGGCCAGGGAAGCAGGCGCCTCAGTGCGGCGGTGGTGTCGATGCGGCGCAGGTCCGCCGTGGTCCGCACCCGGGCCAGGTCCGGGCCGAGCCACTCCTCGACGGCGTCCAGGAGTGCCTCATCGGAGACGTCCGGCCAGGGCGCGCCGAGTGCCGCGTGCAGGAACAACAGCCGACGACGTAACCTGGCCGCCGCTGCCGGCCAGCCGATGAGGTCCAAGCCCTGCGCCTGCAGACCCTCGCGTACCGCCCGGGCGAGCAGACCGGGATCGGGATCGACCAGACGCTGGCTGGACAGTTCGATCGCGCCCAGCTTCAGCACCTGCCGGGCGCGGATGCGACCCTCGTGCCACGCCACCTCGCGTTCCTCCGACAATGCGTGACCGGCAGCCTCCAGCGCGGTGGCCTCATCGATCGGGGCGGCCGCGCGGATGATGGCATCGGATTGCCCGGGGGAGCGGGCGGCGTCTGCGACCGCCAGCCACGAACTGCCGGCCAGGGCACTGCCCGGCGCCAGGCGCGCGCCGGTGCCGCCGACCATCAAGTAGGTGGACCCGCCCGGCCGCAACCGGGCGATGCGGCCGGGGTGGGCCAGGGCGGTGACCGTGCCGACGGCGAGGTCCAGTTTCGTGCCGCCGGCGCCCGGCTGGCGTCCGTGCGGTTCTTCGGCGGATTCAGTGGAGCGCCCCTCGCTGCCGGGAAGTGCGGCGTGCAGCCGGCGACGTTGCTGCTCCCACGAACCCGTGGCCGGCCCGCCACGGCGCAGTTGTCGGAGCAGTGCGGTGAGGTCACCGCCGGGGGCCGGGGTGTCCTGGTCCAGCATGGCCACGGTCTCGGCGGCGAGGTTCGCGCCGACCTCACCGGCACCATCCAGCAGCGCCCGGCCCAGCCGCGGGTCCACACCGACGCCGGCGATCGCCCGCCCGCGAGCAGTGATCATCCCGGCCGCATCGATCGCACCCAGTTCCACCAGGGCGGCCTCGGCAGCCTGGACGCTGCTGGCTGGGGGCTCATCCAGCAGGTTCAGGCCCTCACCGCGCGGGGTGCCCCACCGGGCCAGTTCGAGCATCGCGGAGGTGAGGTCGGCGGTGTGGATCTGCGGTGCGGGGTGGGCCTGCAGGCGGGCGTGATCAGCCTGGGACCAGCACCGGTACACCTGGCCCGGGCCCTCCCGGCCGGCCCGCCCGGCACGTTGCTCGGCGGCGGCTTGACTGACGCTGCGGGTGACCAGGCCGGCCAGACCGCGGTTGTGATCGGTGCGCGGCACCCGGGCCAGCCCGGCGTCGACGACGATCCGCACTCCCGGCACGGTGAGCGAGGACTCGGCGACGGCACTGGAGACGACCACCCGCCGTCGTCGGCCCTCCCGTAGGGCGCGGTCCTGCTCGGCCGGCGGCAGGCGCCCATGCAGGGCCAGCACGTCAGTACCTGCCGGCAGCGCACCGGCGCTACGCAACCGGCGTACGACGTCGTCGATCTCCCGGGCGCCGGGCAGGAAGACCAGTGCATCGCCGTCATGGGCCCGCATGGCCTCGGCGGTGGTGGTGGCGACGTGGTCGAGGAAGGCCGGGGTGGTGCCGCGCTGGTCGAGGCGGGCGGCGGTGGCCGGCGGCGGGCGCCAGTTGGTCGTGACCGGGTGCAGCCGGCCCGGCACGGTCACCACCGGTGTGGCCTGGCCCAGCACGGCCGCGACCCGCTCGGCCTCGATCGTGGCCGACATCGCCACCACCGTGAGGTCCTCGCGCAACGCCGAGCGCACGTCCACGAGCAGGGCCAGCAGCAGGTCGGTGTCCAGGTGGCGCTCGTGCACCTCATCGAGGACGACGGCGCCGACGCCGGGCAGTTCGGGGTCGGCCTGCAGCCGGCGCAGCAGCAGCCCGGCGGTGACCACCTCCACCCGGGTGCCGGGGGAGACGCGGCGCTCACCCCGGACGCTGAAGCCCACCTCGCTGCCCAGGGGACGTCCGATCAGGTGGGACAGCCGGGCCGCCGCGGCCCGTGCCGCGATCCGGCGAGGCTGGGTGACGATGATCCTGCCGGTGTGCTGAGTGGCTAGCGCCGGGGGGACCAGGGTGGTCTTGCCGGAGCCGGGCGGAGACTGCAGCACCGCGGCGCCGCCGGCCTCGAGCGCCTGGTCCAGTTGCGCCAAGCCGTGGCGCACCGGCAGATCCGGCGGGTCGGCGAGTAGCGCGGCGAAGGGGTCAGCGGACACCTGGCCAGTGTGCCGCACGGCGCCACCGATGAACTGATCGTCGAGTTCGCCAGCCAGCCCAGGTGTCGGGCATCTCGTGGGGTGGGCGCACTACCCGCTTAGATCTCGATATCGAACACGGGGAAGTCGGGCAGCCGTTCCTCCAGGAGGCTGTCAGCAAGGCGAGGGAGGTATGTGGCGGTCGGTTCAGTCACAGTAAACCTCGCGTTGGCGAATGTTCTTTGATGTGTGTTCTACGCATCGACGGATGCTCGTTCTACACACCGAGGAGTACCCGATTTACACGGGTAGCAGTGCCCGATCTATGCAGTGGGAGCAGCCGCGCACCCTCAGCACAGTTGGCCCGGAGGATCGTCTGGGCCGTGCCGACATCACAGTGTTATCCGAGGTGGGCAGGGTGCTGCGGCTACTGCCGCGGCCGCGATGAGCTCGCAGAACTCGGTGAGCATCCCGGCTGCCTGTGGCTGCTGACACTCCATCAGCGGAGGCGGACGAAAGCCCGTAGTTCAGGGTTCATGTCGTGAACCTCGGTGAACCCGAGCGATTCGTAAAAGGCGCGCTGGTAATCCTCCGTGTCGGTGATGAGCACCTGCTGACGCATTGAGCCGTAAGGATCGAGAAGTGCGGTGATGAGTTGCGTTCCCACACCTGAGCGCTGAGTGTCGGGCCGCACCAGCACGTCTTGGACATAGACGATGGTTACTCCGTCGGAGATTGAACGGGCGAGGCCGACCAGGCGCGTGTCGTCGCGGGCAGTGACTATGCGGTGGGACCCACCAAGGGCACGCATGAGCGAAGTTCTGTCTTGCGTGTAGGCAGTCCATCCGACGGAGTCGTAGAGCCTGACCACTTCGTCTTCTTTCAGGAAGTCCGGGGCTTCGGCTGCAATCTGGAGCACCCGGCCAACGGTATCGGTTACCCGGCGTGGCGTCGTAAGATGCACGCTCCATGACCGGCCGGGCGTGTTCGAGTTGGACGAGCGTCTCGAGGGCCTTGATGCACGCGTCGGTCCGTATACCTGAGCAGATGCCGAACAGAGCCGCAACCGTTGCCTGGCCGGTCGGCAGCAGGGGCACCTGACATCGGTCGTGCGGCGAGATCACCGCACAGCGAATGGTGGCCGCAACTCCTGGAACATCGGGAAGTGCCGGACGTTGAGCGTGGCGATCTCGGCTCCGGCATGGGCAGCCGTGGCCGCGATCAGGTAATCCGGCAGCCCGATGCCGGTATGGCTGCGCCGGTACTGGCGCACGAACTCACCGGCCGTGCGCGAGATGGGCTCGGTGACCGGAACGGACTGCATGATCGACAGGAGGTTCCAGACCTCGCGTCGCTCGGCTGAACGCATGCCCCCGGTGAGTTCGGCGATCGTGACCGCGCTCACCGCCAGCGGGCTCGTCGCATGGGCCTGATGTAGCCACGTTCGCGCAGTTGGGATGCCGCGCAGATGTGCGATGAGCACGTCGGTGTCGACCAGGATCACGGGGAGGCCTGCCAGATCCGGTTCAGGTGCTCCTCGCGATCGCCGCTCTCCCGCACCGGTGCCTCGAGATCGGCCAGCACGCCGAAGGACAGGTCGATCGCCGTCCGAGCGACCGCGTCGTTCTCGGTGGGTCCGTCCAGAGCCTGGTCAAGAAGACGCCGGATCAACTCAGCGCGGGAGATGCCCTCCTGTGCGGCGCGGTGATCCAGCCTTTCGGTCTGGCGTTCTTCCAGGTAAATGTTGGTCCGCCGCATACACCAGATCATACATCCTCGGGCTGAGGTGCGGTGTTGAGCATGGACGCAGCCATCGGCACACGCGGCACCAAGTGACTCTGCTGTCCCGGCCGTGAGCATGGCCGTTACCCTGGGGCGATGCCGAAGAAGAAGCGCCGCAAGGGTCACCAGCGCCGCCCGCAGCAACGCCATCTGACGTCGGTCGGCACGGGGCCCGCAGTGGCAGAGACCCCCGAACACCTTGGCCTGTTCCAGGGGCTTCGCCAGGCGCTTCGCAGCGATCAGCCGCTGGACCTGCTTGGCGCCGTGAGCAGCCTGATGGCAGCCACCATGCCCCACGACCCGTTCGCCGAGTCCCCGGTGGGCCTGGAGGAACTGGTCGAGACCTTCATCGGCACACCCTATGCGGAGACGACCGCCGCGCTGACGGTCATCCAGGCGCTGACCGACGACGATCTGCTCGCCGGGCGGATCGGGCGTGAGCTGGCCAGGCGCCGTCATCCGATGCCTGGCTGGGTTACCGGCCTGGACCGGGCCAGCGCGCACGAGCAGGTGTGGACGCTCAGCCACGTTCTCGGTGACGGTGACAACCACCTGATCGGCGCCACCTTGGCCACGGGACAGTCGATCACGGCAGTGGTGTACATCGACCACAACATGGGCACGGTGGTCAAGGATGCGTTCCTCGTGCCGGGGCCGATCGAGGAGGTGGTGGGGCACTTCTCCCGGAAGTTGCCACCGCAGAAATCGCCCGAGGGGCAGGACCAGTGGCTGGTCCGTGCCGACCCTGCGGATACGCGCGTGCGGGTCGAGCAGGCGATTGATCTCGGTGCTCGCACCATCCCGCCCCTGGAGACCGATACCTGGCCGATGTGTCGGCCCGTGGTGGAGTGGATCGCGCGGATGCTGCCCACTGGTGGCGCCGCGCCGGAGCGGAAGCAGTGGACGGATGCAGAGACCGAGGCGATCGCGCAGGACTTCTTCACCTCCGCCGTCGGGCGCTTCCTGGACGGACCCGACGAACGCGACCTGCTTCACAGCGTGCTGTGGTTCGGCACTGATTACGGCCCTGGGGATCCGTTGCGCTGGAGCCCCGTGGCCGTGGAGATCCTGCTCGCCGACTGGTTCCCCCGCAAGGTCATCGCCGAGGCCACCTTCCTGGCGAAACTGCCGGACCTGCTGCGCGCCTTCATCCGCTACGCTCACGAGCGAACCGGGACCCGCGGGGGCCTGACGCAGGAGGCCCTGGCCGCCGTCGGCAAGTGGGAGCCGCGGTACAACGAACTCATCCATGCCGATCAGCGCCCGGGTATTGCGGGTGAGTTGGCCGAGATCCTCCGGGTGAGCACCGAACCCGGCGTCGCAGAGGTCATCCTGGGGGACCTGGACCGGGAAGTCGGGGGGCGGGCTGCCCTGCTGGAGTTGGATCTTGACCCGCTGCCCGATGAGCCGATGGAGTGGGCGAGCATCCCGCATGACATCCACCCGGTGGTCCAGCAGGTGCTTGATGCCTGCGACCAGTGTGCCGACGAACTGCTCGACGTCGAGCATCGCACCGCGATGAGGCGCTTTCTGGCCCGGGTGGCGAGTGCCGATCCGGTGATCTTCCGGCGCAAGGCCTCCCCGGTCCGGGCTGCCGCGACGGTGGCCTGGGTGATCGGCAGAGCGAACGGAACCGTCGGGGACCGGGGGTCGGCGCTGTCGGTCGGAGAACTGCTGTCGTCCTTCGGTATCAAGGGCAGCGTGTCGCAGCGTGCCGAGCCGATGCTGCGGGCGATCGGGGTGGACGGTCGCGATCAGTATGGGGCGGTGCAGCTGGGTACGGCGGACCTACTCACGTCGCAGGCCCGGCAAGACATCGCGGAGATGCGCGACCGCTGGCTGGTCGAGACAGCGCAGTAGGCGGGGAGGTGTCGACCTCGGTCGACGTTCCTCGGCGACCCTTGCCGTCCCGGATCGCAGGCGGGCGTGGCCCGCTGGGCACTGGACCACTCGATGGACGCCGCGCGGAAGCGATTCAGGAGAGCCGCCGTCGGCTATCTTCCCGCCACCCTGGGCGGGCCCGGGGAAGTACCCGACGACTACCGCGGACTGGCCGAGCGAGAGGTGTGACGCTCCCGCGGTGAGTGCGACCCTCGCCGTCCTTTGCGGACGATGGCGATGCTGCTGACCTCCACTCTGCTGCCCGCAGACGAGGCGCATGCGGCTGGACTCGTGTACCGCGTAGTACGAGAGGATGAACTGGAGGACCATGTCACCGACACGGTGCGCCGAATCGTTGCGGGCGCGCCACTGACGTTGGCCGCCATCAAGGAGACCGAACGGTCGTATCGTGGCAGGAACAACTCCGGAGGCGCAGGACGTCATCGAGCAGGTCTACGGCAGTGCGGACTTCCGTGAGGGCCTCACAGCGTTCCTGGAGCGACGTAAACCCGAATGGAAAGGGCGGTGAAGCCAGATGGCAGCTATCGAGTTCGAAGGACGGGCCCCACAAGTCCACCACGACGCATGGGTGGCGGCTACCGCCACATTGATCGGCGAGGTTGTGCTTGCAGAGGCTGCCAGCGTGTTCTACGGCAGTGTGTTGCGGGCGGACGGTGCCCGGATCACCATCGGTGAGCGCAGCAACGTTCAGGACGGGTGCGTCATGCACGCTGACCCGGGCGTGCCGGTCACCGTGGGCACGAACGTCTCCGTCGGACACCGGGCCATCCTGCACGGCTGCACTGTGGAGGACGACAGCCTCATCGGGATGGGTGCGGTGGTGCTCAATGGCGCTCGGATCGGCCGAGGCACTCTGGTCGCGGCCGGAGCGGTGGTGCCCGAAGGCGCGCAGATTCCCCCTGGTTCACTCGTAGCAGGGGTACCGGCCAAGGTGCGACGCGAACTGGACGAAGCCCAGATTGAGGGTCTCCGGCAGAACGCCGCCACCTATGTCGACCTCGCTCGCCGGCATCGTGAGGCGAACATCTGACCCAGCGGTCCGCGCCGGCCGCACCGATGACGGCTATCGCGCTTGCGCGGGAGCAACCCGGGGCCGGCTCCGTAGGCCCCATCAGAAATTGGGGCCGATCCAAGTTCCTTCAGGACCCCGCCCCCCAACCCACTGTCGGTCAGCGGATCGAGCCGTGCCGGCTCGCGGTCCAGGTGGTCAGCAGCGCCAGTTGGTCTTCCGCGGCGGATTCTGGGTCGGCGGTGTAGGCGATCAGGACCAGGTCGTCGCCGGGAAGTTCGAGGGCGTTGCCGGTGAGTTCAATCTCGCCGACCACGCGGTTGCGCAGCCTTTTGCGGGCGGTGCGGTGGAGGCGGACGTTCTGCTGTGCCCAACGAGCGACGAAGTCATCACTGCGAGTAGTGAGTTCGCCGACCAGGTCACTCAAACGTCGGTTGCGGGGGTCACGGCCTGCTTGGATCCGGAGCGCACCGACGACTCCATCGGCGACGTCGTCCCATTCCACGTAGACGTCGTGCGCCCGTGGGTCCAGGAAGAGGAACCTGGCCAGGTTCAGTGGCAGCCGGTCATCGCCCAGGGCATCGCCGTACAGCGCTTGACACAGAGTGTTCGCAGCGAGGATGTCCATGGACTGGGATCGGACGTAGGCCGGTATACCGGTCAATCCAGTCAGGATCGAGGTGATGGCCGACCGGGCCTCGGTCTGCTTCGGTCGCCGAGTCCGGCTCGAGGGTGGTGTGGGTGCGGTGCGTGCGAGGTCGAGCAGGTGCTGGAATTCGGCGTCGTCGAGTCTCAGCGCCCTGGCAAGAGCGCTGAGGACAGAATCCGATGCCCCGGCGAGGTGGCCACGCTCGAGGCGGGCGTAGTAGTCGACGCTGACGCCGGCCAACAGTGCGACCTCTTCGCGTCGCAGACCTTTGACTCTGCGACGGCCGCCCAAGGACGGTAGGCCGACCTGTTCCGGAGTCAGCCGTGCGCGCCGGCTGGTCAGGAAATCCTGGATGTCCTGGCGGTGGTCCACGAGACGACGATACGGGTACCAGCGAGCCGTCACCCAGGACCTGGCAGTACACGGATTATCAGTCCCTGGTCTGCGCACATGCGGAATTGGTGTGATGGTCGGAAGCGGAGAGAAAGGTGCTAGCGGACATGCCAACCTCCCTGTAGCGAGAAACTCCGCCAGGGCGGACACGGACTTCCCTGCTGACGGACAGTTGATCTCCCTGTCCGTGGCCATGGGACCGGGCCCGTGTCGGTCCCGTCGTGGGCGTCCCTCCGGGGTTTGCTCGAGGTCTTCGACCACCTTGAGCAAGTTCCACCGGAGGGACGCATGAAGAAGTCTGACAGGGAGATCATGGAGATTCTCGAGGCGTATGACGCCACGGGCAGTGCGCATTCAGCGGCGCAGTTGGCCGGGGTGGATGCCAAGACGGTGCGCCGCTACGTCGCGGCGCGTGATGAGGGGCGTGCGGTGACGGGGCCGTCGCGGCGGACGCGGATGATCGACGGGCACCTGCCGAAGATCGAGGAGTGGGTCGAGCGCAGCCAGGGCAGGGTTCGCGCAGACGTCATCCACGAGCGTCTGGTCGCCGTGGGGTTCGCCGGCACCGAGCGCACCACCCGGCGGGCGGTGGCCGAGGTGAAGGCCGCCTGGCGCGCCGGGCACCGGCGCACCTATCGGCCGTGGATCACCGAGCCGGGCCTGTGGTTGCAGTTCGACTGGGGCGAAGGCCCCAGGGTGCCCGGCCCAGACGGGAAATTACGGCGCACGTTGCTGTTCTGCGCGTGGCTGGCTTGGTCGAGGTTCCGGGTGGTGATCCCGGTGTGGGACCAGACCCTACCGACGCTGATCGCATGCCTGGATGAGGCGCTGCGCCGGATCGGTGGGTGCCAACCTACGTGCTGACCGACAACGCCAAGACGGTCAGCATTGACCACGTCGCCGGAGTGGCGGTGCGTCACCCACAGATCGTGCAGGCAGGGCGGCACTACGGCACCCAGGTCCACACGTGTGTCCCCTTCGACCCCGAATCCAAAGGCGGCACGGAGTCCACTGTCCGGCTGGCGAAGGCCGACGTGGTCCCCACCGAGGCCAACCTCCGCGCCGAGTACGCCTCGTTCGCCGAGTTGGAGAGTGCGTGTGAGGAGTTTTGCACCAAGGTCAACAGCCGCGTCCACCGCGAGTCCGCGCGCATCCCTGCAGAGGCCCTGATCGGCGAGCGGGCCCGTCTGCACATGCTGCCGGCCGCCCCGCACACGCTGGCACTGGGTCAGACCCGCACGGTGAACACCGACCAGACGGTGCGTTACGGCTCGGTGCGCTACTCCACCCCACCCGGCCTGGTCGGGGCCGAGGTCTGGGCCAGGGTCGCCGGGACCGAACTGGTCCTCGGTGCCGACCTGGACGCCTTGCCCCGCCACCCCGAGTGGGCCGGCCAGCGTCGCGGACTGGTCGAGGTGGCTCGTCACCGGCTCTCAACGCCCGGAACTCCGAGGATCGACCTGGCCCACTACCCTGATCATCCCCAGGACCCCCATGGGGCACCGCGTCCGCCCCAGCCACGGGCCCGCAGCCAGGCCGAGCGCGACTTCCTGGCCCTGGGCGACGGGGCCCGCGACTGGCTGATCGCCGCCTCGGCCGCCGGCGCGGCGCGCATCCGAGCCAAGATGGCCGCCGCTGTCGAACTCGCTGCCCTGGTCGGCACCCCGACCGTCGAGGCCGCCCTCGCCGCTGCTGCGGACGCCAGCCGCTTCGGCGAGGAGGGACCTCACAGCGATTGTGGCCCACCAAGCCACCACAGCCCCCACCGGCGATCTCGTTCTCCTCGACGAGACGCACTCCGCCCAACCCGGCACCGCCACCTGGGCCGGCTTCACCACCAGCAAGGAGCACACCCGATGACCACCACCACGACGAGGCGCGCGATGCCGGCAGCGCCGCCGCTGCCCGAGGACCTGACCGCCGTCCTCAAGCGCATGCGCATGCCCTACCTGCGCGCCGCCGCGCCAGAGGTCCTGGCCACCGCCAAGGCCCAACGCTGGGACCCCACCGAAGTGCTACGCGTCCTGCTCGCCGAGGAGGCCCGCGGACGCGACGAGGCCACCCGGGCGATGCGCCGCAAGACCGCGGGCCTACCCGCCGGCAAGACCTTCAAGTCTTGGCGCGAGCACGACAGCAGCATCCCGGTCCCGACCCAGTCTGCCCTGGCCACCCTGGAGTGGGTCCACCGGGCCGAGAACCTCGCCATCACCGGACCCTCAGGCACCGGCAAGACCCACTTCGTCGAGGCCCTGGCCCACAAGGTCATCGACGCCGGCATGCGCGTCTCGTGGTTCACCCTCGAATCCCTCACCGCCGCTATCTCCCGCGCCGCGGTGGACGGCTCGGTCGCCAAGACCATCGCCCGCATCACCCGCGCCGAACTCATCGTCGTCGATGACATCGGCATGCTGCCCTCCGGGCAGGCCGCCGCCGAGGCCTTCTACCGCCTGGTGGATGCCACCTACGAACGCCGCAGCCTAGCGGTGACGAGCAACATCCACCCCGCAGGCTTCGACACCATCATGCCCAAAACCCTGGCCACCGCGGCCGTTGACCGCCTCCTGCACCACGCCCACGTCATCATCACCGAGGGCACCTCACTACGCCTAGCCGAGGCCACCGCCGGACGCGGGGTGGTCCCCTTGACCTGACGACCACAGGGAGATCAGCCGTCCACGGACAGGGAGATGAACTGTCCGCCCACGGGGAGATCACCCGTCCGCCCACGAGGAGGTCCCGCTGTCCCTTGACAAAAGGGAAGGCATTCACTATGGAACAGGTACGACTGGGTCGGTCAGGATTGAAAGTCAGTCGAATCGCACTGGGTTGTATGAGTTTCGGCGACCGCTCCCGGGTGCCGTGGGCGCTCGACGACGAGGCCGCCGAGCCGATCTTCCGGCAGGCGATCGAACTCGGCATCACGTTCTGGGATACCGCCAACATCTATGGCCTGGGCACGTCGGAGGAGATCGTTGGGCGGGCTTTGCAGAAGTACACCCGTCGGGACGACATCGTGCTGGCGACCAAGTTGTTCCAGCCGATGCATGAGGGCCCGGGCGGCGGTGGGTCATCCCGCCGCGCAGTGATGGAACAGGTGGACGCGTCCTTGCGCCGACTGGGCACCGACTACATCGACCTCTACCAGATCCATCGGTTCGACCCGGATACACCGATCGAGGAAACGATGGAGGCACTTCACGACGTCGTGAAGGCGGGTAAGGTCCGCTACCTCGGCGCCTCGTCCATGTGGGCATGGCAGTTCGCGACCATGCAGCACACCGCCGACCTCGGCGGCTGGACCCGGTTCGTCACTATGCAGGATCAGTACAGCCTCCTGCACCGGGAGGAAGAGCGCGAGATGTTCGCCCTGCTTGCACACCAGGGGGCCGGCTCGCTGCCGTGGAGTCCGCTGGCGGCAGGCCGTCTGGCACGCCCGTGGGGTCAGACCGGCACGGAACGCTCAGCGACCAACCCTGACGTCGACGGATATGGCCGCCCGCTGTTCCTGGACAGTGATCGCGCCATCGTCGATGCAGTCCAAAACATCGCCCGCGACCGCGGGGTTCCCATGGCCCAGGTCGCGTTGGCCTGGGTTCTGAAGAACCCGGTCGTCACCGCGCCGATCATCGGCTCCACCAAACCCGAGCACCTGCTCACGGCTGCTGCCGCGCTGGACCTCAGGCTCACCGACGACGAGGTGACCGCGTTGCAGGAGCACTATGCCCCGCGCCAGCCCACCTACTTCCGCTGAAAATCCCGTACATTCAAAGGAACAGATCATGATGACACGTACTCTTGGCGCCGGCGGTCCCGAGGTCTCAGCACTCGGTCTCGGTTGCATGGGACTGAGTCACGGCTTCGGCCCACCCGTGCCCGACGCTGACGGGATCGCGCTCATTCGCGACGCCGTCGATCGAGGCATCACCTTCTTCGACACGGCTCAGGTGTACGGGCCGTACATCAACGAGGAACTGGTCGGCAAAGCCCTTGCACCGGTCCGGGACCAGGTCGTGATCGCCACCAAGTTCGGCTTCGAGATCAATCCGGGCCGGCCGAACAGCCTCAACAGCCGCCCCGATCACATACGGAGGACCGTCGATGCATCCCTGCAGCGCCTTGGCGTCGATCACATCGACCTGCTCTATCAACACCGCGTCGACCCCGGCGTGGCGATGGAAGACGCCGCCGGCACGGTCAGAGATCTGATCGCTGCAGGTAAGGTCGGCGGCTTCGGGATGTCGGAGGCTGGTGTTGAAGCGATACGTCGAGCCCATGCCGTCCAGCCGGTCACAGCCCTGCAGAGTGAGTATTCGCTTTGGTGGCGCGAACCTGAAGCAGAGATCCTCCCCACCCTGGTTGAACTTGGCATCGCGTTCGTGCCGTTCAGCCCGCTCGGCAAGGGATTCCTCACCGGCACCGTGAGCCCTGGGATGGCATTCGAGCAATCGGATACTCGCAGCCAACTGCCCCGCTTCTCCGAACCAGAACGCAGCGACGATCGCCGGTTGGTCGAACTCATCACGTCGATCGGCTACCGTATCGAGGCATCCGCTGCCCAAATCGCACTCGCGTGGCTGCTGGCACGGCACGAATGGATCATTCCTATACCTGGCACCACCAATCGGCACCGTCTGGCCGAGAATGCCGCGGCGGTGGATGTTCGACTGTCCGCCGACGACCTCGCTGCGATCACCGCCGCCGCCGATCTCGTCGATACCACCAGGGATCGCTATCCGGCAGAGATGCAGGCCTGGGTCAATCGTTGACCGTCCCGTGGGCAACGTATAACCAGGCCACCGGCCGAGCCCCTGTCATGCGTCTGACATGTCCCGTCAACTTCTCAGGGCATCCAGCCCTCACTTTGCTGACCGGATGCACTGACCGCCGCACCGCTCGGCGTTCAACTCCTCGGTCGGCACGACGACGAGGACCATCTGTTGCGCCTGGACGAGAGGTACCAGACAACCAAGGGTCACCACCGTCGCCATCTGCCTAGTTGTTATGCCCAATCCCCCGTCCGGCGCGATGCGCCTGGGGTGCAAGTCGCGCGGGTAGGTGGTCTCGCCTTTGTTCAACTCCGGTGTGTTGTGTCCGACGACGTGGTCGTATCGCGGTTACTGGGCGAGTGGTCCCCGGCCTCAGCGTGACCTGTTGCCTGCAGGCCGCCTGTTTCGCGTGTGGTTGACACCCACGATGCCAGCAATGTGAGGGCGTCTGCTGACGTCGACCCCGGCGCAGCGGTGTACACGCTCAACTGCAACCCTTGGTCAGCGAGCAGGTGAAGCGCCTCGTAATCCAACTCGAGCCGACCGACTCCGGGGTGATGAAAAACTTTCGTTCCGGTGCGGTGGTATCGCACGTCACGGGATGCCCACATCCGCCGGAAGTCCTCGCTGAGAGTGGACAATTCCCCGACGAGACCAGTGAGCGCTTCGTCATAAGGGTTGCGTCCGGTCTCGGCTTGGAGGATCGCCACTGCATCATGGGCAGATTTCTCCCATCGCCCATCCCGGAACTCAGATGCCGCTGCAACGTCCAGGAAATAGAACCGTGAACCGCACTGGGTTTGGTAGAGACTCCTGAGTTTGGGAACGAGGATGGTCTCATGCCACGACAGGGATCTGCTGGGAAGCCGACGACGCGTCGGTACAGCGAGGAAGAGAAGGCCGCTGCGGTGCGGATGGTGCGCGCCCTGCGCGCAGAGTTAGGGACATCGCAAGGGACGGTGAGGAGGGTCGCCGATCAACTCGGTTATGGGGTGGAGTCGGTGCGCAGTTGGGTCAAGCAGGCCGACATCGACGCCGGAGACGCGCCGGGGATCAGCACTGAGCGCAGCGCCCGGGAGAAGGCGCTGGAGCAGGAGAATCGTGAGTTGCGACGCGCGAACGAAATCCTGAAGCGGGCGGCTTGATATGTAGGTGATCAGCGCGTCGCGTCCAACTGTCGGCGTCCCGGGGTGGATGCTGGAGCCAGCACTGCCCGTCGAGGAGGTCGGGATGAGTGGTGAAGCGCAGACGCAGGGTCTGGTTGGTCCGGGTGTCGATGTGCCGAGCCTGGGCAATGAGCTGGTCGATGAGTACCTGCGGTTCACTGCCGCGCGGGTGCGCCCGAACACGCTGATCGCTCAGGTGTATGACCTGAAGGTCTTCTTCGCCGTGGTTGCCAAGGCACCTGGACAGGTGGGTGTAGATGATGTGCTGGGGTTCATCGAGTCCCAGCGTGCCCCGCGCCTGGGTGGCAACGTGGTCCGGCTGGCCGATGGGGAGAGGGGTCTGGCGGCCTCGACGATTAAGCGTCGGCTGGCCACGATCGCCTCCTTGTTTGACTATCTGGTGCTGCGCGGGCTCTGTGACCGCAACCCCGTGCCGCGTTCCATGGGCGCGCGTCACCGCGGTCACCGTGGGGTGCCGCTGGTGAGGGCGGCGAAGAAACTGCCGCGGGTGCTGTCGCCCGCCGAGGTCAACGCCCTGGTGGGGTCGCTGCGCACCGAGCGGGACCGGGCGATGATCGCGCTGATGGTCCACGGCGGCCTGCGTCGCTGTGAGGTGCTGGGTCTGCGGTTCGCCGATGTGCACATCGGTGACCAGCGGGTGTTCATCGCCGAGGGCAAGGGCGGCCATCAGCGCCTGGTCCCGATCGCCGATACGTTCTTCAGCGCACTTGGTGCCTATCTGCAGGTCGAGCGGCCCGCCGAGTCCGACAATGACCGCGTGTTCGTCGTGCTCAAGGGCCCGCGCCGTGGCCAGCCGCTGAGCGCGGCGGGGCTGGATCAGATCCTGGCCGGTGCCCGGCAGCGCGCCGGGCTGGCGCATGCCACTTGTCATGAGTTGCGCCATACCTGCTTCACCCGGCTGCGGGAGTCCGGGATGGCGCTGGAGGCGATCCAGGCCCAGGCCGGTCACGCCTCGATCGAGACCACCCGCATCTATCTGCACCTGTCCAACGACTGGCTGGCCGGGGAGTATCACAAGGCCATGGCCATCCTTGATGCCCTGCACGATGCTCCCGGCATCCCGATGAGGTGCGATGATGAGTCAAGCAGTGAGTGAAACCAGCGTCCATCAGTCGCCGTTGTTGGCGGGGCCCTCGCTGGCCGAGGTGGCCGGCGCCTACGTCGCCGTCGGTGCCACGCCTGCGGCACGCAAAGTGCCGGCGCCTGGGCGTCGCCGGGTTCATTGGCGCCTTCGGTGACCTGACCGGCTGGGCTGCCACTTCGACCACTGCCCGGCGTGAGGTCCGCACCGAGGTGATGTCCTTTGCCGCCTACGCGATCGTGCGCTGCCAGGTGCCGGTCGATGTCGACTTCGTGGTCGCCTCCGGCTGCCGCTGGGGCATCTACATCCGCGATGCCTATCCCGAGCAGGCCACCGAGTTCGATGAGCAAGCCGCCAGTCTCGGGTTCTGCAGCAAGGAGACGGGGCGGATGTGGTCCTACCTGGCCAAGATCTGCATCATCGCCGGCACCGCTCCGGGCGAACTGAGTCCCGGGCAGTACCAGCAAGCGCGCACTGCGCTGCATGATGGGATCGTGGAGGTGCGTGGCTACCGGCCCAAGTCGCTGTCCACGCCGCTGTTCGGCCTCGATGCTCTGATGTTCCACCGCGGTCAAGCCCCCGCACCCGACATCCGCCGCCGCTGGACCGGGCGCCCCGCCAATGAGGTCGAATGGAAGGACCTAGCCGCCCGCGGGCCACAACTGGTGGCCACCATGCGCCGCTACCTGGCCCAGTGCGCACTGAGCCTGCAGCCCTCCTCGGTCACCCTATTCGACACCACGCTGCGGCAGTTCGCCGCCCACCTGCTGGCCGCAGACCCACCGGTGAGTTGCGTGGCCGAGGTCGCCCGCGAGCACATCGAGAGTTTTAAGACCGTGTTGGCCACTCGGCCCGGCTACCGCGGCAAGATGCTGTCCAAGACAACCCGGGGCATGCGCCTGGGTCACCTGCACACCTTCTTCTCCCGGATCACCGAATGGAACTACTCCGACGTCCCAGCGCGGATCCCGGTCTATGTCACTGACCGGCCCCGCCTAGACAAACCCCTGCCGAAGTTCCTTGACGACGCCCAGGCCGTCGCTTTCATGAACGCCGCCCGCCAACTGCCCGACCCGCTGGACCGCCTCATCGTCACCGTCCTTGCCCGCACCGGGATGCGCCGCGGGGAACTCCTCGGGCTCACCGTCGATGCCGTGGTCCAGATCGGCACCGGCTACTGGCTCCGCACCCCGGTCGGCAAGATGCACACCGACCGCTACATCCCCCTGCACCCCCAACTCAAGGACCTGCTCGATGAGTGGATCACCACCCGCCCCCGCTGGCAGAGCAGTCCGCTGCTGCTCACCGAGCGCGGTCGGCCGATCCCACCTACTCGCGTCGACAAAGCCGTCCAGAAGGCCGCCAGCGCAGCGAGGCTGGGACACGTACATCCACATCAGTTGCGTCACACGCTGGCAACCCAGGCGATCAACCGCGGCATGTCCCTGGAGGCGATCGCCGCGCTCCTGGGCCACCGTGACCTATCGATGACAATGGTCTACGCCCGCATCGCCGACCGCACCGTCGCCGACGAATACTTCGCCGTCACCAAGAAAGTCGAATCCCTCTACGCCGCCAGTCAGCCCGCCGTCCTGCCCGCCGAAGCCGCCGGCCCCGCCATGCGCGTTCTGCGCGCCGAGGCCACCAAACGCCTGCTCGGCAACGGCTACTGCGCCCGCCCCCTAGAACTCGACTGCCGCTACGAAACGATCTGCGAATCCTGCACGATGTTCTTCACCACGATCGAGCACCGCCCCACCATCCAAGCCCAACGCAACGACGCCGACGCAAAGGGGCAAACCGGGCGCCGCGATGTCTACGACAACCTGCTCAAACGCCTCGACGACACACCCGCTTGACACCGATCACCCACATAACGCCAGTTTCTTCGGGTCAATGCCAAACTGATCCTGCCCGGCCGGGGTTCGCTCGTTTCTTCGGTGCCCCGGGCATCAAGGTGCTCGGTGGCTACTCTCCGATGTGCGGCCTCGGTCGGGTTCCTTGGCGTCAGCGGGTGCGTGGCTTGATAGGAGCCTGCGCTGATAATGGGAAGTGCCCGTGGACGCAGTGACCCACCTATTGACTGGCGGCCCATGAAGGGGGCCTGTCCTTCTCTTGATCTGTCCTGCGTCCACGGGCGTAGCCGTGGGCTTGGCCGGTTTCATGACCTCATAGGAGCCTGACCGGTCCCATGACCAGGTGGCCCTGCCATGGTACTGGTCCCATCAGCGTCTTGTCTGTATTGGCCAGGCCCACGATCTGACCGGCAGGATCGATTCATCAGGAGGCAACCTTCATGGCTTCACCACGTCATGCTCGCTTCGACCCCTTGGAGTTGGTCGGCGGGGTTGATACCCACGCCGACACCCACACTCTGGCCATCCTCACCGTCCAGGGTGGGACTGTGCTGACCCAGACATTTCGCGCCGATCGGCACGGATACGCC
This sequence comes from Pseudactinotalea sp. Z1739, assembly GCF_049725055.1. The sequence continues at coordinate 245,261 of NZ_JBMPQA010000006.1, forward strand.
GATCTGATCGCCTGCCTGCAGAAGACAGGACAGGTTGCCGTGGTCGGTGTCGAAGGCACAAACTCCTATGGTGCCGGACTGACCAGAGCCCTAACCAGGGCCGGCTACTGGGTCAGGGAGGTGCTGCGTCCGGCTCGGCAGGTGCGGCGCATGGACGGCAAGTCCGATGCGATCGACGCGATCGAGGCCGCCCGCACCGTGATCGCCGGCCACGGCGTCTCCGAGGCGAAGGACACCACCACCGCCGCGGAGTCCCTGCGATTCCTGCTCACCGCTCGTTCCCAACTGATCAACACCCTCATCGCCCTGGGCAACAGCCTCACCTCCCTGCTGGTCACCGCCCCGGATGCGGTTCGGGACAACTACCGTGACCTGTCCCTGCCGAAGTTGGTCGGCAGGCTGGCAGCCAGCCGGCCCGGGGAGGATGTGGACAGCCCGCACACCGCGGCCATCTACGCCATGCGGCAACTGGCCAGGGCCTATCGTGACGCACAATCCCGGGCCAACCACCTCGAGCAACGGATGCACGAGGTGCTCAGCGCCCGCTACCCGCAGATGCTGGCCATCTACGGCGCTGGCCCCATCGTTGCCGCGCAACTGGTGGTCACCGCCGGCGGCAACCCACACCGGATTCGCAACGAGGCCGCCTTCGCCAACCTGTGCGGCGTAGCACCCATCCCAGCCTCCTCCGGACGCACCAACCGCCACCGCCTCAACCGCGGCGGCGACAGGCGCGGAAACAGCGCCCTGCACCGCATCACGCTGGTGCGCATGCAGCGCGACCCTCAAACGAAGGACTACGTCGCACGCAGGAGGCAACAGGGCAAGAACACCAGGGAGATCATGCGCTGCCTCAAACGCGCGATCGCCCGAGAGGTCTACCGGGCGCTGACGAGAGAACCCCAACCGGCAACACGAGCACACTTCAAAGCCCAGCGCAGGGACAAGGGCATGACCCTCACTCAGGTCGCGCGAGCCCTCCCGAGTTGCACATTTGCCTTAGTGTCCCGGTTTTTCGGTGATCTGGTTGATGATTTCGGCGGTTTCCGGGGGGATGTAAGCGGGGAGTTTGTGGGTCTGTCCGCCGGCGCGGATGAGCGCGGCGCG